>NZ_BRCD01000006.1:0-150127 GCF_023707945.1 Sporosarcina sp. NCCP-2331 | reverse complement strand
ATAGAAGGAATTAATTTTACGACTTCATTGGTTATTTTACTGATATTGGCTGTGCCGATCAGCATCATAATATTCTTGTATTTTTTTGACCGGAGTCAAAAGCAACATGCAATTTTACGTAACTATCCTATATTAGGCCGTGTGCGTTATATGTTTGAGAAGGCGGGTCCTGAGGTTAGGCAGTATTTATTTAATGATGATAACAGCGGGAAACCATTCAGCAGAGAAGAGTATTTACATATGGTTATGCCGGGCAAATACTTGAGCAGTGTCATAGGCTTTGGATCTAAGCGGGACTTTCAGGAGCCGGGACACTATATCCGAAATTCTATGTTCACTATGCAAAATGAAGAAATGCGTGTAGACAATGAAAATTTGTTGAAAACGATGCGCTATGAAGTGGATTCCGATAATTTATTTTCCCGGAAAGAGCACCGTGAGGAAGTAACGACACTTCCTTGGCTGCTTCCTGAAGATGATGCCATTGTTTTAGGACCTGACTGTGAGCAGCCGTTTGTTGTACGCAGTCTGTTAGGCCAGTCGGGTATGAGTTACGGTGCGTTGGGAGAACATGCGATTACCGCGCTCTCAAAAGGAATCGGCATGGCTCAGGGTGCATGGATGAACACAGGTGAAGGCGGTGTGTCGGATCATCACTTGGCAGGAGGCGCGGATATCATTGCGCAGATTGGGTCTGGTTTATTCGGGTTCCGTACGGAAGGCGGGGACTTCGATATAGAAAAAGTGAAAGAAAAGGCCAAGGTTGCGCAAATTAAAGCTTTTGAAATCAAGCTGGCGCAAGGTGCGAAAATGCGCGGCGGACACGTAGAAGGAGAAAAAGTAACGGAAGAAATTGCGGCGATACGGAATGTTACACCGTTTACCTCCATCAACAGTCCGAATCGTTTCAATCAATTCAATGACTATGCGACATTATTTACTTTTATAGAAGATATTCGGATAGCAGGAGGAAAGCCGGTAGGCATTAAAATCGTTATTGGCGGAAAGCAGGACGCCGAAGAACTTGCCGCGCATATGGCGGAGAGCGGAATGGGACCTGATTTCATTTCATTGGACGGGGCAGAAGGCGGCTCTGGAGCCACTTATCAGGATTTAGCCGACAGTGTGGGCTTGCCGTTGCGTTCAGCGCTAGTTTTATTAGATGATGCTTTGAGAAAATATGAGGTCCGTGATCGAGTTAAAATTATTGCCTCAGGTAAGATTATTACTCCGGATAAAGCGGCGATTGCTCTTGCGCTGGGGGCAGATCTCATACAGGTTGCACGAGGTTTTATGATTTCAGTAGGGTGCATCATGGCAGAGCGGTGTCACACCAATACTTGTCCTGCAGGGGTCGCCACAACCGATAAACATCTGCAGCGCGCGCTTGTTGTGGAAGAGAAAAAGTTCCGCGTCACGAACTATATTTTGACGATGCGCGAAGGATTATTTCGTGTAGCAGCAGCGGCGGGACTGGATTCACCGACAAAGTTTGAGCGCCATCATGTGATTTATAAAGATGAGCGGGGCCGAATTCACTCAATAGAATAAAAAAGGACCCGATGAGTAATAATTCATCGGGTCCTTGATATATTAAATCCTTCTAAAGCTATTAAATTTAGATTTCCAATACGGGTTGCTCAGGCTGACAACTTCGGATTTCTTTCCGCCGGCATGAACAAACTTATTATTACCTACATAAATACCTACATGAGAAATTCCTTTTCGGTATGTATTATGGAAGAATACTAGATCCCCTGGTTTTGGTGCAGAAATTTTGGCCGACTGTTTATACTGTCCTGTTGTGGTTCTGGAAACAGATTTTCCGTTCTTTTTGAACGAATACTGAATGAAACCGCTGCAGTCAAAACCTCTTGTAGTTGTGCCGCCAAAGCGATAAGGAATACCTTGCAGGTTCATTGCTGTTTTCACAACACCTGAACCGGCTTTAACAGGTGCAGAAGCTGCTACTGCTGTCGTCTTTTTCAAAAGTGAACTCAAAACATAACCTTTTTTACCGTTAATCTTTACTTTGTACCACATTTCATTGCCTGCGCTTTTTTGATGAGTTAATTGAACCCGTGTGCCTTTTTTTAGAGTGAAAACTTTTCTATGTTTTGTGCCGGCATCTGCCCGGACATTTATATTGTTAGTCGTTATGTATGTACCGCTTTTCGCTGTTGCTTTACTTGCCGCATCAGCACTTCCGCCCGTGAACCCCATAATCATTACTGCTGCCATCAACATTGAACACAAAAACTTCTTCATTCTGATTCTCCTTCGGAATAATGTATGCCTTGCTCTCTAGCTGCAAGATACATATTACACGAGATAAAGAATCTAAACATTACGTTCTGATTAAGAATAAGTTACAGAGTTGTAATCTTGTAATGAAACTGTAATATAAGAAAATCAGCTGCCTCGTATTGAGACAGCTGATTTTCTTATATTACTATCTTGGAAATTTACTTAGGAGCATCTGTAATGATAGAGACTGAACCGTCGCCGGTAATATCATTTTCAGCAATCAGTGGCTCATTTGTACTCTCCAGGTCCTGTACATCTGAAGACAATACTTCTGGAGGGACGGGGTTTTTCAACGGTTCGTATCCGCCGTATGAGGGCTCAGTTTCCTCGAAGTTCTGCAGTTTTTGAGTAATTCTCTCCTGCATGAATGAATCGGGTCTGCGATCCCGGTCAGTTACTGGTTGGGAATCAGCAGGGGACAGCCCGTCAGTGTAGAATGGCTCGTTTTTCGAATACACACTGTAAGCCCACCCCTCATCAACGTACAACAGCATCCCGCCATGCTGGACTTCTTCGTAATATTTATTAGTCTCCTCCTCATCCATCCCGACATCATGCATCATTTGTCTAACTTTATTCTCACCCGAAATTAACCCGATAAAACGGTCTGTCCACGATTCGAATGCAGAATTCACGTCCGCCGCTGTTTGACTGCGGAGCATGCTTACATCCACTTCATTTTTAGCAATCACATAAATATTATCGTCAAGATAGCCTGTCAGCTTTAATTCTTCAATCTTGTCCAGAAGGTCAGAATGGTCATAATACACACCGATAAATGTCTTGTTATTCATTTCATCCATTGTATTGCCTCCTCTATTATTTCAGATTGGGTAGTATTGATATCATACCCCCTTGTGAAATATGAAAACCTGGAGCAAGCAGGGAATTAGAGAGAAAAAAACCGGCAAGAGCATTAGACTCTTTGCCGGTTTGGGCAGTTATCTTTGAATAGTTACTTTTCGCTCTCCGACCAATCTGCCGTTTTGATCATAAGCAAGGAAAGTGGCATAAGAAGCCAGTTGGAAATCCCTGATTTCATATTGTCCTTTATTCATCATGTAAATATTATGTCCTCTGTGGGCAAGTTCATAATCAAGGTCTCCCGAATGTGAAGAGAAACGGACGATGACTTTGCCGATTGTGCCACATGCATTGGATACTTCCGTTTCCATCAGCACGTCATTATTTGTTACTTTGACGGAAGGGAAGTCAAAAACAGTTGCAGTAAGAGAACAGGTCGGCATGGGAACACCGCAGTTGATCTCTTGCAGAATAGACTGATAGACCATTGGCAGTTCGATGCTATCTTGAATGTGGTGATAGCTGCCGCGTGTGTCTCTCGCGATTTCTTTCAAAAATGCTTCATCCACATCTTTTCCAAGACCGATTACGAAAATCCGGATGTCCCGGCTTTGCGCAATCTTTACTTGTTTACGGACGTCTTCTTTAGAGGATTTGCCGTCTGTCAGCAAGACAACATATTTCTTTCTGTCCGTTGTAGTGAATCGGCTGAAAGCTTCAGCTAAACCTTTGGAAATGTCTGTTCCGCCTGCTTCTCTGACACCATTTACTGAGTTGGCAACGATCCAAGGAAATCCTTTACTTAAGAACATTCCTCTGTTCGTAAAGTGTGTTGCAATATTATCGTCTGCATTTAATGCATAGATAAATTCTCTTGTTTTATCTACCCGAAAACGTTTTGGATCATTCCGTTTCATGCTGCCTGATGAGTCGATTACGAACCCGATTTCCGGCTTTTCAGCAGTACATGTTGTATCTGCGATGATTGGATGCGCGAATGAAACAGGGATCGAAAACTTTTTATTAAGAATGGAGTAGAGTACATCCTCGTCAACACTTGACCGAGAGATGGCAGTCGCAGTAATTTCATCCTTTACTGCATAACGCGGTGTATTGAATACAGCAGTGGCCTGCCCATTATAGAAATTCGGATTTGAATTCTCAAACGGCAGTCCATTCAATGATTCGAGTTTCAAGTAACCATTGAATCCGTATATTCTATCTCCGCCTGGCCGGGCAAGTGTTGCCGTCACGGTAGTCTGGCCAGTTCTTGGATAGTCGTTTAGAACATCCATCTGAATCTCTGCTTTCGGTTCATAAGTCAGAGTGGCGGCAGCAGCGGGAAGTATGCAGCTTCCTGTTTTGACTACAGGCGTCACCGTGATGGTATCGCTCGTCAGCTTTGTTGTCTTAGGAGCTATCACTTTAAGAGTTAATTCGGGACCATCTGATGTAACAATCGCCTGTTTGGGATAAGTCAGATATCTGCCAATATATTTATCGTTATTCCAAACCTCTTCATATCTTTCTATTTCAAAAGTTGCACCGCTTGCAGAGCTAACTTCAAATTCCATTTCCTTTTCATATGGAATCAAATTACCGTTACAGTCTCTGAATGTAAAGGTAATGAAAGTAGAGTCCTTTCCATTCGCAGTCAAAACAGGTTTCTCGATATCCACTCCTACTATATTTCCAGGATTATTACCGCCTGTTCCAGGAAGAGAAGGCTGGCTGGGACGTTCGAAATTCATGTCGTCATCCTTAACGAAATTGGCGGGATACTGAAATTTACTGTTATCTTTTCCGGTAGCTTTGGAACTAAGTCCCTCCAGCTCACAGCCTTCACTGCGTGACATTTTATATAGGTAATACACCATTTCAGCACGCGTCAGCTCATCTGCCGGTCCGAAGTCTGTGTAATCATTTTTACCAGTAAGTCCGTTGGCAATGTCGTTTACATATAAGTAATAGACTGACTCATGTTTGGATAAATCGAGTCCTTGATAGGCAGCAAAAATCCGTGCTGCGTCCGCTTTTTTTACGGAAGCATCTCTTGCATAACGGTTCGTGAATCCATTCAGCGGCAAAAAATGACTTCGTAAATAACGGTAATTGCCCATTGCCTTATGTTCCCCGGGCAATGCGACGAATGAATTCGGTGAAGTGCAGTCAAAACGGACGAGCATAGTCACCAACTGTGCTTCTGTGATCGCCTTGTCGGGTCTGAATGTTCCGTCCTGATACCCCGAAGTCAGTCCTTCATCCTTCGCCCACTGGATTGCATCTTTTGCCCAGTGGCGGTCAGGTACATCTGTAAATGAACTTTTGGCGGAAACTTGCGTTGGTATCAGCAGAAACAAAGCAAGCAGCATTCCCCAAATATAGGTGTTACGAGTTTTCAATTGAGCCGGCCCCCATTCTTATTGGAAGAAAATATCATCCCGATAATTTTGTTTTAAATCATTCTCAAGGAAATCCAGGAAACGAGATGTGATCAGTGCAGCTTGTGCTCTCGTCAATTGCTGCTGCGGGTTAAAACGGTTGAATTCATTCCCTTGAATGAGACCCAGCTCCGTCGCAACATACACACTGTCTTTCGCCCAGCCCGAAATTTTATGATCATCGACATAGTGTGTCTTAAATCCGGGACTTGGAGCTCTGCCTTCCATTCCAAGAGCGCGTACGAGTATCGCAACAGCCTGGACTCGTGTAACCGGGCTGTCCGGCTGGAATAAATCAGGCGTTACCCCTGTAATGATGCCTTGCTCGACAGCGCTCTCGATATACATATAGTCAGGGTCTTTTGTGGATAAGTCCTTAAAAATCGGTACTCTCGGAACTTTGCTTTTCTTCGGTTCTTCCAAAACACGCAAGTCTACAGCTTTTAAAATACCGACTGTATACTGGTACCGTTTCATTGGTGTATTCGGTGAGAAAAACTGAGATTTCTCATCAAAGATCCCCAATGAATACAGTTTTTGAATTGCGTCTTTTGCCTGATGGCGGTCCAAGTCACGGAATTTAGGGACGATCAGACGCTCAATTTTCGGTGTGTTTTTCTTCTGCAATTCTACTTTGCCTTTCCCGGCACCGAATGGAATATTATATTCATACTCACTGACCATATCGGAAGAACTCACGACGGAGTGACCGCCGGTGAAGCTGGAGAGAGAAGGGTCAAATGGTTCATAAACCAGCACTCTGGATTTACTGTCAGAAGCTTTGCTTGTGACAAAGGCAGAGCCGCGCGGTGTAACGATTTCTGAGTCCATTAATTGAGTTTCAGTAGCGCCCCAGAAGTTTTTATAACCCATACTGCGGCCATTTAAATGAACCGTAATGATCTCTTCCTTTTTTGCAGCAGTATCTTTAAATTTGTAAATTTTGCGGCCGACCATATTGCCGGAGTAGTAGCTTGAAGCAGGCTGATTGTCAGAGACAGTGCCCTCGGAGTATTGATAATCTTCCAAAGTGTACGTATTTTTCCCGATCGTCACTTTTTCCGAGTAACTCTTTACTTCAAATTGTGCGGTAGTCTGTCCTTTTCCGGCATGATCACTGACGTTCGCCGTGTAATTTACGCTTCTTGTCAGTTTATCGCCATTTGCACTCGTCAGCGTAAAACGATTGGTGCGTGTCAGGGTATTCTTATTTTCCTTTTCTGTGACGACCGCTTTACCGGAAAATTGAATAGGATAGCCGGTCAGGAAAAACAATTCTTTGTACTCGTATTCATTCATCACGCCGCCGTTTACGTCGACAGGGCCTGCTGATGCAGGGGATGTGTGAAGAGTCAGCGTCGCGATGAAAATAGAAAACAGAAAAAACATACTGGCTTTTTTAAAGAATTTCATTGCATGCACCTTCTTTTTAGGCAGCAGGAGTAGTATTCCTGCTGCCTTATTTTTAATCAACGATAATCATTCTGCCTTTGACGATATCTTCAGCCACTATATAGAGTCTGTCATTAATGCGTAAATCTTTTGAATGGATTACTGCGCCGTTTTTAATGAAGGTAGCTTGCTGGATATCCATTTTATTAATGAAGCCCTGCGTTGCCCAGGCACCATTCCTCCACTGGCTGACATTGCGTACATCTATCATTTTTGCATCGGGGGAGACAGCAGACAATCTGCCGGCAGACACGATGAGGTTTGAGTGATGATCCGTGAGATGCGCAGCGATGACTTGATTCCCTTTCATATAGAAGTATCCATAGTTATCCATCTGGAACTTTAAATCCATTTGAGGGATCAAATCATAATAAACGCGTCCTGTATTCTTGACTGCATATGTTTCATTATTGAACTCAAAATCTTTGTCTGCCGAATGAACCCAGACATTATTTTTCAATTCCTTCAATGCAGACAAGCGCAGCTGATAACCAAGCACACCGGACACTTTTCCATAGAAAATAGAATGATCAGCCAGATTGGGACTGTCCAATCCGTCATTGCTGATATGTATGACGTTGGCGTATTGCTTGTTCATTGGGCCGGCTGCTGCGACGAATGCAGTTCCGTATGCACCAAGGGCTTCCGGTTCGACCAGTCTGCCATTACGAATCAGAATAGTTCCGGCATGATAATGAAAACGTTCAGAATTCATTAACGTGATTTGTTTTTGGCTGCCATTAAAGCTTTTTAGCGGTTCATAATAAGTCCGCTCACTATTCTTCTGAATGATGATGCGTTCCACTTGTTCTTTACCATGCTTGCTTACGGTTGCGAGATACACTTTATGATTCTGGTATTTTCGCAGCTGATTGTGAGGGACAGGTTTATCATCTAAGTAAATAGGTGTCTGTGCCGCATAATAATAGCTGGTATTACTGTTCTTTTTCGTCGGGAACCAATGCCAGTCCCTGAATTGCGTTTCATCACGCATAATGATTTTTTTACTCACAGGATCAATGCTGTGAATGGTTCCTTTGTACAGTCCCGCCACTTGAACGCCGGGCTCCATAATTTCAAGCATCGTTATATAATTGGAGTTATACTCTGAAAACTTGATTTTGACACGGTCTCCTTCATATAAAGAACCGATATCTGTCAGCTTGCCTTTTTTGAAAACTTCCGTGTCTGCATTCAAGTAGATATTTTTTACGCGGCCGTCATCCAGCTTGACTGTCAGTCCCTTTAAACTTCTTTCCATATAAGAGACGACACCGCTGTATACTTTGCCATTTTCTTCAATGACTGCTGAAGGGGTGTCAGTTTTACCGTTCATCGTCTTGATTCGCCGGAAATCAACATCTGCTTCGATTTCCATACCGAGCTTGAATGCTTCGATCTTCACAGGTACCGTATCGACAGAAAGCTTCGCGTAATTGTCGATGGATAACGTAATCGTGCGTCCGGCTTCATTTTTAATCGTAACTTTACTCAATACATCTTTAACTGTATCTTTGTCCACTTGAATCTCATCATAATGTGCCTTGACGAATGTACCGGTTACGAGTTCACTTGCCTCTGTGCTGGCTGGTGGTATAAAGAAGCTCCCTATAGCGACTCCCAGACTGCAAATGAAAATGGAAAACCATTTCTTATTCAATTTATGTACACCTCCAAATTAATTGCATCATTTATATATCGGTAGATTGCTGAGTTTTTCAAGAAAAAAGACTCATGTTTTTACGTGGGCAGTTAGCCGTCCTGCTAACTGTTCGTTACTTCGCTGTCTATCGAATTCTTTGTCAGGGTTTTACATATATGATAGGATAATTTTAGAGTTTATTACAGAAAGGGTCGGTTTTATCATGAAGAAAAGACAGTTAATGGCGCCGCTTGGTTTATCTCTTCTATTATTAGGAGCTTGCAACGGAGATACCGAAGAAGAAAAGAAAGCGGATCAGGAACAAACCGAACCGGCTGAAAACAAAGCACCAGATGTAGTAGATAAATCAGATACGACGTCTTCAGACGAGGATCTGAAGGAAGAATTTGCTAAAGAAGAAGGCGTTTCCCAAGTCAGTCTGATCATTACCGAAGATGCCGGCGGATATGTGTTGCTGGATTTCGAAGTAACTGAGGATATGAAGGAAGAAAAAGCGAAAGAAATCGCGAAGAAATTCTATGAGCGTATTGAAAAAGAATATCCAGACCATAGCATAGATATCCAGGCACGTAAGAGCGGAGAAACATTCGTTCAGGAAACGAAAGAAGCAAAATAAAAACATTGCAGAGAATTTCTCTGCAATGTGGTAGAATCAGGTTGTGCGTTCTGGTCAGGAACGATACAGCAGGGCAATCATTCGGGTCCATCCGGATGATTGCTTTTTTATTCGACAGAAGACTTTGCTACACGGACATCCACCGCATTTTCAGGAGGAGTGGCCGCAGCTTTGGCGGATAGAGTATAGAAGGTAAAAGCAATGAAGATCCCGATAAGCCAAGCGATATCCATGCCGTTCATTGCTTTGGAAAGCGGTCCTTGATAGATCTCTGTATTAATGAAAGGAACCTGGCAAAGAATCGTAAATAAATAGATTCCCATCGTCCGGAAATTTAATCTGCCGAACTGTCCGTCCTTCTTCATGAACTCTTCGTGGTGGTATCTTCTCTTCAATATATAAAAGTCCGTCAGATTAATGACACTCCATGGGATGATGAAGAATAAAACAAAGCCCAGGTATATTTGAAAGTTTGCCATGAAATTTCCAGCACCAGCCGTTGCAGCAAATGCGACGACGATCCCGATCAGTACAGAAATGATGACACGCAGTCTGCCCGAAGTCCGGAACGTCCAGAAGTTACTCGCAATCGAAAGCACAATAATCCCTGCCCCGTAAATATTCAGTGAATTGATTACCAGCACGCCGAGTGACAGCAAAATGACGATCGAGTAGCCAAGTACGCCGCCCATATTCTTAATTTCACCCATGACATTACCGTTGACGACCATCGTAGCGATGGCGGCACCAATGACCATCAGCCATGCCGAACTCAGAAAACTGCCGCCAGCCGAATAGAAGAACGTTTTGCGGGCATCATTCGGTTTCATAAACCGAGAATGGTCGGAAACATAAGGACCGTACGTAATCTGCCAGGTCACACAAATGGATACGGCAAGAATGAAAGCAGTCCAGCTGAACGAACCCTGACTCAGTAAATCCATGGATAATTGGCTGATGACCAGCACAGTGAGGATCAGGAAGATCACTGTATAGCCGATCGTATACAGCTTCATCGATTTTTGAATGATGTTCTGCCCATAGACTGCCAGCAGAACCATCGGAATCAAACTGACCATTACGGTAAGGTTGATGTTAAAACCAAGCGTTTCCTGTACACCTTGAGCAACTAAAATCGTGTTCATGGCCCCATAGCCGAAATACATCGTCAAAATAATGAGCATGGGCAGGATGACGCCAAAGTAGCCGAATTGAGCACGACTCTGCAAGACTTGTGGGATCCCCAGTTTCGGTCCCTGGGCGGAATGCAGCCCCATGAACACGGCGCCGATCGCATGTCCGAGAAGGATAGCGAGTGTTGCCCACCAAAAATTCAGCCCGATGATAATCGCCAATGCGCCGGTGACCAGCGTCGTGGATACGGTACTTGCAGCAAACCAGGTGAAAAACAGTTCTTTCGGATTTCCTTTACGATCTTTCTCAGGGATAAATTCGAAACCGACTTGCTCAATTGATTTTGATTTAGCATTCGCCATGGAAACGCCTCCTTTGATTTTAGAACTGATGAAGGAGAGAAGCAGTTCTCTCCTATTTAACTGACAACAGGACGCAGTACAGACCAAAATTCTTTCTGCACATCAATTACTTCATCAATCGCCTCTTTTTGATTGGCATATAATTGATCGGGATATCCTTGTGCTCCGGATGAGTATGGATCGGTCACATCGGTTTCAATGCCGCTTAAGCGTTCGATGATTTTTAGTGTGCAGAACGGCACGTAAGCATTGCTGTAGCCGCCTTCATGACAGAATACGATTTTTCCGCCGCAATGCTTGCCTGCAATACGCAGCATAATATCGGTCAGCTTGCCAAATCCTTCAGCTGTCATCATCATCCGGCCAAGCGGATCAAACATGCCGGGATCCTGTCCGGCGGATATGATAATTAATTCTGGCTTGAATTCATCCGCAATCGGTTCGATAATCGATTCGAACGCATGGATATAGCCTTTATCCCCAGTTCCCGGCGGCAATGGAATATTGACGTTATATCCTTTTCCGGCACCTTCGCCGGTATCTTCCTTGTAACCCGTGTCACTAGGGAAGCTTAAGTGCTGGTGAATGGAGAAAAACAGGACATTTGGATCTTCATAGAAAGCCTGCTCCGTTCCGTTTCCGTGATGCACATCCCAATCTAACACCATGACTCGCTCAAGCCCGTATTTTTCACGCGCATATTTCGCGGCAATCGCCACATTATTGAAAATGCAGAAACCGATGCCTTTATCTTTTTCAGCATGGTGACCCGGGGGGCGTGTCAGCGCATAGACATTATCGGCTTCGCCTTCCATCACCGCGTCAACGGCACGCAGCGCACCTCCTGTAGAGAGAAGAGCGATTTCGTAGGAACCTCTGCCGACAATGGCATGATCTCCTGCATCTCCGCCAGTCGTATCGCTTAAATGCTTCACTTTTTCCACATATTCAGGAGTATGAAAATATTCAATTTCTTCTTTAGTGGCGGGACGGGGCTCAATTTGATTGAGCTGTTTCATTAAACCGCATCGTGCTAGGAGATTATTGACGCGTCTCTTTGTTTCAGGGTGTTCCACAAACACATCAGTCTGCATATATCCTCCTGAAGGTAAAAAAAGCGTTCCGCTGCCCGTGTCGTGCCAGAAGTAACTTTCATCAAAAATATAGCCAGTGTTCATCTGTATCCCTCCAAAATAGTGTATATAGGTAGATGAATGAATATCAGTCATTCGAAAGTATAAGGCATACCCGAGTAAGCGTTTTCATTTACACTTCAAATTTGCCGCTCTATTGTGATAAACTTAAGTAAGAAGCCGGCAAAGAATCATTGTCAATGAAGCGGGAATTGTGTCCGGATGGTGACATTCCTTCTCTCTGAGTACAAACAATAAATGAATATCAGTCACTTGTCAACTGCAAATTTTGTATAATTTAAAAAAGTTTACAACGGCACACACTGTCAAAAGGAAAAAGAGGGGCGAGTTGTCAGAAAAGAATGTTTGAGATATAATATTAAAAATCTATAGACAGAGAGCGTGGGGAGTTTATTGGGAAAGAAAACAGCGATTGTTCAATCCGCCATACAGGTTTTTAAAGAGCAGGGAATAGAGAAGACGAAAATCTCAGATATCGTCAAGCGAGCGGGAATCGCACAAGGAACTTTTTATTTGTATTTTCCTTCGAAGCTGTCTTTAATGCCGGCTATCGCAGAAGTGATGGTGGTCAAAACTATGGATATAGTAAAGCACACAGTGGATGACCAGGCTCCTTATCCTAAACAATTCGAGCAAATGGTGGATGCCATATATGAAGTGAATAAAGAATATTATGAGATACTGGCCGTCATTTATTCAGGGCTGGCCTCCACTGAGCAAATCCGCGAATGGGAAGCAGTGTACGCGCCGTTTTATAAATGGGTCAGCGAGAAATTGAAAGCCGCGAAAGCCGCAGGGGCAGTCCGCGATTCCATCAAGCCTGACCGGACAGCTAAAATTCTCATCGGGCTCATCGAGTCGACTGCAGAGCAGGTTTTTCTGTATGCCAGCCATGATGAAAATGAAGCAGACCGTCAAAAGTCAGAGGTTCTCGACTTCATGAATTATGCACTTCAGTTTCAAACGGTAAAAAGCTGATGGAAGTATAGGCAGGGAGGGGCGCCTTTCCATCCGCCCCGTCTTTTTTTTTCTGGTAATAGTGACTGTGGAAAAATTGTATCGCATTAAATCTTTTATTGTGGTAAAATGAATGACAGTCAGTCAAAAAAGATATTTCAAGATAGAAAAGTGGAGGGGATATTATGAATAAAGCCTGGTTATATGTGGCATTGACTAGCTTCTTTGAATTAGTCTGGATTTTTGGCTTCAATACAGCAGATCAATGGTGGCATTGGATTTTTATCGTAGGCTTTATATTTGTCGATTTTCACTTCTTAACGAAAGCTTGTGAAGGCCTGCCGACTGGAACGGTATACGCAGTATTCGCAGGAATCGGCACAGTCGGGACATCTTTAATGGATGTATTTTTTTTCGGAGAGGATATAAGTTTAGGGAAACTATTTTTCATCTTCATCCTAGTGATCGGCGTGGCAGGACTGAAAATAGCAGATGGCATGGATGAAAAGAAAGCGTTGAAAGGAGTGGAGGAGAATGGGATGGATACTGGTGTTCTTGGCGGCACTAAGTGAGCTCATCGGTGTAATCGGATTGAAGAAGTTCAGTGAGAATAAGAGCTTGATGATGGGATTAATATATTACGGAGGCTTCGGCACGGCATTCTTCTTCCTATATAACTCTTTCAAGTATCTTCAAGTCAGTACTGCCTACGCGGTGTGGATTGGTATCGGTACGGCAGGCGCCGTGATCATAAACATGATTTTCTTCAACGAATCCAAAAGTACAGGCCGTGTAGCAAGCCTCGCGTTGATTGTTGTTGGAGTTGTAGGATTAAAAGCATTGTCATAAATAAAAGGAACGTTCGCGTCATATAGCGAACGTTCCTTTTTTTACTGACCAAGCAGTTTCTTTTCGAAATCTTTCAGTGACATACCCGAATGAACGCGTTGGCGGTTCAAATGAAACGGTGAGTCGCCCTGGAACACATTGCCTTCTGTAATGGTGAAGCCGCTTTTAATGCCGGCGACTTTACTGGCGCGCAGAGCTTCTGTATTACGAAGACCATATGGATAGGCAAGGGCCGATACTGAAGGTTGCCGCGGGACGATTTCATGAATCGTCTGGCTGGCTTTTAACAGATCTTCGTAGATCAGCAGCCTGGGTGTGTATTCCAGCAGTGCCAGTCCCGTCATTGAATTAAAGCCATGTAAATCATATGTATGGCTCTGATAAGAAATGACGTCCTGTGTTGCCTGCATTTGTTGCTCAGTCAAGTAGCCTAGGCGGTTAATTCGGCTGGCAATCAAGAAGGCGGTTGCTTTTAATTTGTTTGCCTTAAGAATTGGATATGCTAAATCTGCTGTAGAGGAATACCCATCGTCAAATGTAATCAAAACGGATTTTTCAGGAAGCTTTATTTTCTTTTGCAGCCAGAGTGTCAATTCTTCAGATGTAATGGTACGCCATCCGTTGACTTTTAAATAATTCATTTGCTCTTTAAACTTACTTACTTCCAGAATGGACAAATTATCTCCGTCTTTATTCTTCACGAGGTCGTGATACATGATAACAGGGAGTCCTTTTTGAACTTCGATATCTTTTCTATAGATGTAACCCGTTTTACCGCCGAAAATAACTGGATAAAAATCGCCTTTCAGCCTCTGAACAAAAACGGTTTGCTTTGACTGCAGGTGACCGAATTGAACTGCTTTTACGGAAGGTTTTGAATAGACCGGTACACTTTTTTTCGTCATAATGCGAACGGGATTTGCACTTTTCAGCTGTTCAGCGTCCTGAGATACTGGATGAGCGTGCTGTTTTGAGAACTTTACTTCCAGGTCACCGATTTTAGAATAGTAAAAACGCTCGTCAGATCCCATAACTGTGTGAACAGAGCCTTTCGAAAAAACAGCGATTTTCTGGGTATCTTTAAAAACAGGGGAAGCGGCAGCGACTTTCACAACTTGACGGTCAGCAGCATGGGTGAGGGGGGCGGCAAATAAACAGCTGCAAAAAAATACAGCCAATACTAGTAACTTCTTCATTCGATGTATGTCTCCTATTCTGTATGCACTTTTTTAATAGTAAGTTGTCGCAGGCGGGAAAGCAAGGTGAATTATGAGGAAAGTCTTGCAGTTTTGTGAATGACAGAGATAAAAGAAGTTAATGATATAAGCAGAATAATTAACCTACTAAAAAGGACTGTTCTGCATGTGCACAGAACAGTCCTTTTCTACTGTGGAAGAGAGAGGGAGCGTCAGAGGCGGGACAACTTTAAGGAGCGCTTCTGTATCTCTCTTTCAAGCATGACAATGAATTCATTGTTTAGTTTAAGTCTCCGGGCCTGTTGGTATGAATAAATCAGCAATTGATCCGATAATTGAAGCATAATAGAATCGCCTCCCCTTAAATGAATAGAAGTCCTCCAAGCTGCATATACTCTCAAGATGTTAATTATGATATTACCAGAGGCATCGGGAAAGAACAACCGTTCGTTTTATCCACATGGCAGGTGGATAAGTTGTTAGTATTATGTGAATAGAGAAGGTAAACACACTGATATTACAGGGTATTATGTGTATAGAGTTATAAACAAAAAAACAGTTGTCGAAAAGTGTCGAAGAGTTTTCTAAATAGTTTAACTTATATAGTTGAAGAAAGTGAACTATGAAATCCACTAAAAGAATAGAGTCTAAAAGAGAATGTCTTGGAAGTCTTAGAAAACATAAAAAAACTTTTGTTAATCTTGATATGCAATATATCGCGATATATTGCATATGTAAGCGTATTCAGTAGTTTTCTATTAGTCACAATTGAGTAAAAACTTTAATAATACGGTTGACCTTTATCTTTATACAAGATATGATAGCAACAATCTAGTTCATAGCCGTGTGATTCTATACATTGGCTATTCAGAATATTCAACTGAATGCAATTGATTGATAATTGGTTCGTTCGATTAGTTTAGGAGAGATTGCAATGAGAAGTGACATGATTAAAAAAGGGATCGACCGGGCACCGCACCGCAGCTTACTTTATGCAGCCGGTGTTAAAACGAAAGATATGAACAAACCATTTATTGGTGTATGCAACTCATATATTGACATTATTCCAGGACATATGCATTTGAACAAATTTGCTGAAGTAGTCAAGGAAGCGATTTGGGAAGCGGGCGGAGTACCATTTGAATTCAACACGATCGGTGTGGATGATGGAATCGCAATGGGGCATATCGGTATGCGCTATTCACTGCCGAGCCGCGAACTGATAGCAGACTCAGCAGAAACGGTCATTAACGCACACTGGTTTGACGGTGTCTTCTATATACCGAACTGCGACAAGATCACACCGGGCATGCTCATGGCGGCAGTACGGACTAACGTACCTTCCGTATTCGTTTCAGGCGGACCGATGGAAGCTGGCGTATCAGCAACTGGAGAAGCTCTTTCACTAACATCTGTTTTTGAAGGGGTCGGAGCATATAAGAGCGGAAACATGACATTGGAAACGCTGAAGGACATTGAAGAGAATGCTTGTCCGTCGTGCGGATCATGTTCAGGAATGTTCACAGCGAACTCCATGAACTCTCTGATGGAAATGCTCGGTATGGCATTGCCAGGAAATGCGACAATTCTTGCAACCTCTGACGAACGTCATAAGCTGATCAAGAAGGCAGCGAAGCATTTAATGGAATGTATTGAAAAAGATATTAAGCCAAGAGATATTATAACTAAAGAAACAATCGATGATGCATTCGCGCTGGACATGGCAATGGGCGGTTCCACTAATACAGTCCTCCATACACTGGCCATCGCACATGAAGCAGAGATTGACTACAATATTGAAGATGTAAATGAGGTAGCAAAACGAGTTCCGTATTTGGCGAAGATTATGCCGGCATCGGATTACTCTATGCATGACGTCCATCTGGCCGGAGGTGTAAGTGCAATTGTCAATGAATTGTGTAAAATTGACGGGGCCATCCATAAAGATCGGATTACCATTACAGGGCAGACAATTGCGGAAGATGTAGCAGGACATGAAATCACGAATACAGATGTCATTCGGACGAAAGATGATCCGTACAGCCCAGTCGGCGGCCTGTCCATTTTATTTGGAAATATCGCCCCTGAAGGCTCTGTCATTAAAGTCGGTGCTGTTGATCCTTCTATTAAAGAGTTCAGAGGCGAAGCGATTGTCTTTGAATCACAGGAAGAAGCACAAGCGAGAATTGATGATGATACAGTGAAGGCAGGGCATGTAGTGGTTATTCGTTACGAAGGTCCAAAAGGCGGACCGGGAATGCCGGAAATGCTTGCCCCAACCTCAGCTATTATGGGCAAGGGGTTAGGAAAAGAAGTGGCACTCATTACAGACGGCCGTTTCTCTGGTGCATCCCGAGGAATTTCCATTGGACATATTTCACCGGAAGCTGCAGACGGCGGGCCGATTGCTCTTGTCGAGAATGGTGATATCATCGAAATTAACTTGACGAACCGTACGATTGAACTGAATGTGCCTGACGAAGTTCTTGCAGAGCGCAGACATGCTTTGAAGCCATTTGAACCCAAAATCAAAAAAGGATATCTGGCAAGATATTCAAAACTTGTTACTTCAGCCAGTACAGGCGGAGTAATGAAGATATAAGCTGAGAGTTTTAAGTTGAATAAAGATAAAACGTTGATGAGGTTAAAGCAGATAGAAAATTGTATTCACAGAGAGCCGGTAGCGCTGGAAGCCGGCAGTACAACTATTTGCGACATCCCCTCGGAGTGGACTGCTAAAAGGTTAGCTGATTAGGCAGTCTCGGGCTCAAGAATTTGGGCTCGTTAGCAATGAGAAAGCGGAGTTTCGGCTTGCTTTCTTATAAGGTGACGATTGTCACGAACTAGGGTGGTACCATGGAAGCTTTTTCATCCCTATGTGAAGAAAAGAGATTTCTTTGCGTGGGATGAAAAGGCTTTTTTTTAGGAGAAAACAACATTGATGAGTTTGAATATTTGAAAAATGCAAGGAGGAGTCCATTATGAGTGCTGAAGTAAAAGAAAAACAAACAGCCGCCGCAGCGAAGCCAATGGAACTTAATAAGAAATCTTTAGACGGATCCGCCATCTTAATTCAGGCGCTGAAAGAACAGAATGTTGAAGTCATCTTTGGTTATCCGGGAGGCGCAGTGCTTCCGATCTATGACGCGCTTTACAACGATCCTATTCCTCACGTTCTGGCACGTCATGAACAAGGGGCAATCCACGCAGCAGAAGGATATGCACGTGTTTCAAGGAAAACAGGCGTTGTCATCGCGACGTCAGGTCCGGGAGCGACGAACTTAGTAACGGGTATCACGGATGCCATGATGGATTCATTGCCGCTGGTCGTAATCACGGGGCAGGTAGCGAGTACAGTAATCGGTACGGATGCTTTCCAGGAAGCAGACATCATCGGTATTACACAGCCAATTACGAAACATAATTATCAGGTACAGAATGTAGCAGACCTTCCGCGGATCATTCGTGAAGCGTTCCATATTGCTTCTACAGGAAGACCGGGACCGGTTGTTGTTGATGTTCCGAAAAACGTTGCGACAGATCTGTTCGTACCAGTTGAAAAGGAAAATAAAGAAGTGAATTTACCAGGCTACCAGCCGACTAAAACGCCGAATTACCTGCAAATTCAAAAAGCTGCAAAAGCCATTTCTACAGCGAAAAAGCCGATGATCCTTGCAGGAGCCGGTGTGCTTCATGCAGGAGGAACAGATGAACTGAAAGAGCTTGTGGAAAGACATCAGATCCCTATAGCGAACACATTGCTGGGTCTGGGTTCTATTCATGGCGATCATGAATTATTTGTCGGAATGGCTGGAATGCACGGACTGGCGACTGCCAATTACGGTTTGAATGAGTGTGATGTTTTGCTGAATGTCGGTGCCCGTTTTGACGACCGGCTGACAGGAAACTTACAGTCATTCCTGCCGAACGCGCGTGTTATTCATGTAGACATCGACCCGGCAGAAATCGGCAAGAACGTTGTAACTGAAATTCCGATCGTCTCGGATGCAAAAGAAGCATTGGCAGCATTGCTGAAAGCGGACTTCAAATCGCCTGATTCATCGGAATGGGTACAGTACTTACAGAATATGTCGAAAGAATATCCGCTGTGGTACAAAGAAGATGACGAGGATCTTCTTCCACAGCAGGCACTGGAAATTGTGCACCGCATAACAAAAGGTAATGCGATTGTAACGACTGACGTGGGCCAGCATCAAATGTGGACGGCGCAGTATTACCGCTTGAATAATCCGGACAACTGGGTAACATCCGGCGGCCTTGGAACAATGGGCTTCGGTTTCCCGGCAGCTATCGGGGCGCAGATTGCGAAACCTGATGCGCGTGTAATCGCAGTTGTCGGGGATGCAGGCTTCCAGATGACAGCGCAGGAACTTTCATTGCTTCAGGAACTGCGGATTCCCGTTAAAGTCATCATTCTAAATAACGGTGCGCTGGGCATGGTCCGTCAGTGGCAGGAAACATTCTATGAAGAACGCTATTCACAGTCGCTGATGCCGGTTCAGCCGGACTTTATCAAATTGGCTGAAGCGTATGATCTGAAAGGATACCGGATCAATACACTGGAAGAAGCAGAAAGAGTTTTTGAAGAAGCTTTATTATCAGATGAGCCGGTTCTAATTGACTGCCGGGTAAAACAGCTGGAAAACGTTTATCCGATGGTAGCGCCTGGTAAAGGCAGTGCAGAAATGATTGGAGTGAGTCCTAAATGAAACGAATCATTACCGTAACAGTTATCAACCAAAGCGGAGTGCTGAACCGTGTAACAGGACTTCTCATGAAGCGTCAATTTAACATTGAAAGTATTACAGTGGGTCCTACTGAACAACCAAATAGATCAAAAATGACATTCCAGGTTCATGTGGAAGATGAAAACAAAATCGAACAACTTGTAAAGCAGCTGCAGAAGCAGATAGATGTTATTACAGTTAAAGATATAACGGATAAAGCAATTGTGCTGCGTGAGCTCGCCTTAGTCAAGGTGATCTCACCGCCGCAGATCCGTGCTGAAATGAACAGTATTGTTGAACCTTTCCGGGCGACTATTGTCGATTCAGGAAAGAATGTAGTAACTTACCAGGTAACGGGTGACCCAGACAAAATCGAAGCTTTCATCGATTTGCTGAAACCATATGGCATCAAAGAGTTAACACGAACCGGCGCGACGGCATTTGCCCGTGACATGCAAAAGGTTCAAGCACCACAGCTGTCGATTTTAAAACAATAATTCACACACACACTAGGAGGAAATGAAAATGACAAAAATGTATTATAACCAGGATATCAATGAAGGACTATTACAGGACAAAACAATCGCAATCATCGGGTACGGTTCACAAGGACACGCACATGCTCGTAATCTAAAAGATTCAGGCTTCAACGTAGTAGTCGGCGTACGCCCGGGTAAATCGTTCGATCAGGCAAAAGCTGACGGATTAGAAGCATTGACTGTTAAAGAAGCATCTGAAAAAGCAGATTTGATCATGATCCTGCTTCCTGACGAAAACCAAAAAGCAGTATACGAAGCAGAAATCGAGCCGGCTCTTGCTAAAGGCAAATCATTGGTATTCGCTCACGGTTTCAACGTACACTTCGGCGAAATCAAACCTCCTGCTGATGTAGATGTATTCCTTGTAGCTCCAAAAGGACCAGGACACTTAGTACGTAGAACATTTGAAGCAGGCGGCGGTGTTCCGGCACTATTCGCAGTTTATCAAGACGTTTCAGGCCAGGCGAAAGACGTAGCCCTTGCATATGCAAAAGGGATCGGCTCTGCTCGCGGCGGTGTATTGGAAACAACATTCGAAGAAGAAACAGTTACAGACCTTTTCGGAGAGCAGGCAGTACTTTGCGGCGGCTTGACTTCATTAGTAAAAGCTGGATTCGAAACGCTTGTAGAAGCTGGATATCAGCCTGAACTTGCTTACTTCGAAACATTGCACGAAACAAAGCTAATCGTAGACTTAATGTACGAAGGCGGAATGGCTGGAATGCGCTATTCTATCTCTGATACAGCTGAGTGGGGAGATTTCGTTTCTGGACCGCGCGTTATCGATGCAGATACAAAAGCACGGATGAAAGATATTCTTACTGATATCCAATCAGGTAAGTTCGCAAAAGAATGGATTGAAGAAAACAAAAACGGACGTCCTAAATTTAACGCAATCGAAGAAGCTGAATCTAAGCACCAAATCGAAGAAGTTGGACAAAAGCTTCGTTCTATGATGCCATTCATCAGCGAAGGAGCTAAGTCGAAAGAGGAAGAAGTGGTAGCGAGTGAGAAAAATTGATATTTTCGATACCACTCTTCGCGACGGTGAGCAATCTGCAGGTATTAATTTAAATACAGTAGAAAAGTTAGAGATCGCCCGCCAACTTGAAAAACTCGGGGTAGCAGTCATTGAAGCAGGATTTCCTGCTTCTTCCCCCGGGGATTTTGAAGCCGTTCAGCGTATTGCTAATACTGTGAAGAACTCAACAGTTACAGGCCTTGCAAGAGCGATGAAGAAAGATATTGATATATCATGGGAAGCCCTTCGCGGCGGCGTCCAGCCTCATCTCCACGTTTTTTTAGCAACATCGCCGATTCATATGGAATATAAGCTGAAAAAATCTCCGGACGAAGTGGTTGACATAGCAGTGGATGCGGTAAAATACGCAAAGCAGTATTTCCCTCTCGTTCAATGGTCAGCAGAAGATGCTTTCCGTTCAGAGCCTGAATTCCTCGTCAGAATCATTAACAAAGTAATACAAGCCGGAGCTACAACAATCAATATTCCCGATACTGTAGGCTATGCAACACCGCAGGAATATGGTGCTCTTTTCAAATACTTGAAAGAGAATGTTACCGGAATCGAGAAAGTAAAGTTGTCTGCACACTGTCATGATGACTTGGGGATGGCTGTGGCCAACTCCATCGCAGCTGTGGAAAACGGTGCAGATCAAGTGGAGTGTACGATTAACGGAATTGGAGAACGTGCAGGAAACGCTTCATTGGAAGAAATTGCGGTAGCTATGCATATCCGCAACGACTTCTATAATATGGAGACCGGCATCAACTTACAGGAAATTAAACGTTCAAGCCAGCTGGTAAGCCGTTTGACAGGTGTAGTGATCCAGCCAAATAAAGCAGTTGTCGGCAAAAATGCATTTGCCCATGAATCCGGTATACACCAGGATGGCATGCTGAAAAATCGACAGACGTATGAAATCATCACACCGGAATTGATTGGTGAAACGGATATTCCGTTAGCACTCGGTAAACACTCCGGACGCGCTGCATTTAAGGATCGCGCAGTCACGATGGGGTTTGAACTAACTGACAAGCAAATCAATGAGGCATTTGATGACTTCAAAAAGCTTGCAGACCGTAAAAAAGAAATTACAGAAGACGATTTATTCGTACTGTTTACCGGCCAGCAATTGGCTGATACGGATACTCCAATTTACGAATTGCACAACGTACAGGTTCAGTACGGTACATCCAATATACCTACAGCGACGGTTACAGCTACTGTCCCAAGCGGCGAAACTGTTACCGTTGCGACAACTGGCGCAGGTTCTGTTGAATCCATTTTCAACGCATTAGAACTTGTGATCAAAGGTGAGGTTCTGATTCTCGATTACCGTGTAACATCCATCGGTAAAGGCCGGGATGCACTGGGAGAAGCGCTTGTTAATTTGACTTATAATGGCTTGGAACTGAAAGGCCGCGATGTGGCACAAGACGTATTGGAAGCATCTGCAAAAGCTTATCTAAATGCAATTAACCGCCAATTGGTACGTGAGAAAATGCGTAAACAAGAAGTAATTAATTGACTTAATTAACTGCATTTTTAGTGGACAGGAAGTATAAAGTGAAGAGGATATTCTTTAGAAAATAGTAAGTAGGATCGAAGCGAAAGACGGTCGACTCCGGGAGGATCAGCCCGACAGGTGAGCCAACTTTGGGGAGCGAAGCGACCAAGTTGGCTCACCGCGGGCCCTCCGGAAAGCGTACCGTCTGAAGCGCAGATCCCAAACTGCGTACTAAGTATGTCCGTAGTACAGGTTTAGGCAGGGAACATTTTAAATAGAGGATAGAGTATTCGATCGAGTGATACGAGATTGATCAAGGAGGAGAAGTTCTATGGAAAAGAAAATAGCAGTATTGCCGGGCGACGGCATAGGACCAGAGGTAATGGCAGAGGCTGTTCGAGTGCTGGAAGTGATCGGCAGACGCTTCAACCATACATTCCATACTGAGTATGGACTAATTGGCGGAGCTGCAATCGATGACAAAAATGATCCGCTTCCAAAAGAAACAATTGAATTATGTGAATCAAGTGACGCCATTCTCCTCGGAGCTGTAGGTGGTCCGAAGTGGGATCAGAATCCGTCTGAATTACGGCCGGAAAAAGGGTTGCTCGCAATTCGCAAACACTTTGATCTATTCGCGAACCTCCGCCCCGTTGCAGCTGTTCCTTCTTTAATCCATGCTTCTCCTCTAAAAGAAGACATTGTAAAAGAAGTCGATATGCTGATTGTGCGTGAATTAACCGGAGGACTTTATTTCGGTAAACCAAGCAGGCATACAGATCAATCTGCAGTAGACACACTGGTATACACACGTGAGGAAATCGAACGTATTGTCGACAAAGGTTTCGAACTGGCCCGGTTGCGTAAAGGTAAAGTAACCTCTGTGGACAAAGCGAATGTACTCGAGTCAAGTAAACTGTGGAGAAAAATTGTAGAAGAAAAGAAAGCTGATTACCCGGATGTTGAGGTGGAGCATCAGTTAGTGGATTCCTGTGCAATGAAGCTCATTACGAATCCGGCTGCATTTGACGTCATCCTAACGGAGAATATGTTTGGTGACATTTTAAGTGATGAAGCTTCCGTAATTACAGGATCACTCGGCTTATTGCCTTCCGCAAGTGTCCGCTCCGACGGATTAGGTCTATACGAACCGGTACACGGTTCAGCACCGGACGTGGCCGGCCAGGGCGTAGCCAATCCGGCAGCGGCAATTCTTTCAGTGGCGATGATGCTGAAGTATTCATTCGGACTGGAAACAGAAGCAGCAGCAGTAGAAAAAGCAGTAAATACAGTGTTCGAAGAAGGACACTTCACTGCAGACTTAGCCGGCAAAGACCAGCGCTCATTATCCACAAAAGAATGGACAGATAAAATCGTAGACGAACTGGACCTTCAGTTTGTGTCTAACAGCATTATGTATTCTTATATTTAATTATCAAAAGCGGAGACGGCCGTTTAGCTCCGACAGGCGTTGGAAGGATTACCATAAAGGCGTATTTTGCCTTTCTGGTAATCCTGAAACGACCCGAGGAGCTGGCCGTTGCAGCTGGATGAAACCAAAAGCGGAAAGCGCCGTCTAGCCTCGACAGGCGTTGGAGGGCTTATCGACAAGGTGCGCTCTTTGCAACTTTTCGAAAAGACCGAAACGACCCGAGAGGCTGGCGCTTGCAGCTGGATGAAACCAAAAGCGGAGACGGCTGTTTAGCTCCGACAGGCGTTGGAAGGATTACCATAAAGGCGTATTTTGCCTTTCTGGTAATCCTGAAACGACCCGAGGAGCTGGCCGTCGCAGCTGGATGAAACCAAAAGCGGAAAGCGCCGTTCAGCCTCGACAGGCGTTGGAAGTCCGACAAGAAAGGCGTCCTTTGCCTTTACTGACGGACTGAAACGACCCGAGAGGCTGGCGCTTGTAGCTAGATGAAACAGATCATATAGGCAATGGCTTGGAAGGAGAAACTATTATGGCAAAAACAATTATAGAAAAGATATGGGATCAGCATGTAGTTTACGAAGAGGAAGGAAAGCCGGATCTGTTGTATATTGATCTTCATTTAATTCATGAAGTGACATCACCGCAGGCATTTGAAGGCTTACGTTTAGCGAATCGTAAAGTGCGCCGTCCGGATCTTTGCTTCGCAACAATGGATCATAATGTCCCGACGAAAAACTTGCCGATCATCAACGACCCGATAGCGAAAAAACAAATTACAACTTTAGCGAAAAACTGTGAAGAATTTGGAGTTCAATTAGCTGATATGGAGCACCCGGATCAAGGAATCGTGCACATTATCGGACCGGAACTGGGCCTCACCCAGCCGGGAAAAACAATTGTCTGCGGTGACAGCCATACATCTACACACGGAGCTTTCGGAGCAATTGCGTTTGGAATCGGTACGAGTGAAGTGGAGCATGTACTTTCGACACAGACATTGTGGCAGAATAAACCAAAAACGATGGAGATCCGTGTCAACGGTAAAATCGGTTTTGGAGTTACTGCCAAAGATATCATTCTGGCCATCATTTCAAAATTCGGCATTGGCATAGGAACTGGCCATATTGTCGAGTATACAGGCGAAGCTATCCGCTCTTTGACAATGGAAGAGCGTATGACTATCTGTAATATGTCTATTGAAGCGGGTGCGAAAGCCGGCTTGATCGGACCTGATGAGACAACGATTGACTATCTGCGCGGACGCCGCTATGCTCCTCAAGGAGAAGAATTCGAAGCAGCGGCAAAACGCTGGATTGCGTTAAATACTGACGAAGGTGCAGAATACGATCAGGTACTCGAGATCAATGCAGATGAAATCGAACCTTTCGTTACATGGGGTACGAATCCTTCCATGGGATCCGGCATCTCTTCACATATACCTTCAACTGCTGATTACACGTCAGAGACTGACAAACAGGCTTTGCGTTCTGCACTTGAATATATGGGACTGGCAGAAGGAATGCCTCTTTCATCCATAGATGTCCAGCATGTGTTCATTGGATCATGTACAAACGCACGTCTAAGCGATCTGCAGGCAGCTGCTGATGTAGTAAAAGGAAAACATGTGCATCCTTCTGTAACAGCAATTGTTGTGCCAGGTTCACGAACGGTGAAGAAACAGGCGGAAGATATCGGCCTTTCTCAAATCTTTATGGATGCTGGATTCGAATGGAGAGAGTCAGGATGCAGTATGTGCCTTGCAATGAACGATGACGTAGTTCCGGCAGGGGAACGCTGTGCATCGACATCTAATCGAAACTTTGAAGGACGCCAAGGTGCCGGCTCCCGTACACATCTCGTCAGCCCGTCCATGGCGGCAGCTGCAGCAATTGCCGGTCATTTCGTAGATGTACGCGAAGTCGACGCAGCTGTGCATAATTAAGGAGGGGTAACAAATGGAACCAATTAATAAAATCGAGAGTGTACTCACTCCGTTAGATAAAAACAACGTAGATACAGATCAAATTATTTCAAAAGAATTCCTGAAGCGTATTGAGCGGACTGGTTTTGGAAAGTATTTATTCTATCACTGGAGATTCAATGCGGATGGTACGAAAAATGAAGAGTTCGTATTAAACGATCCGAACTTTGCAGATTCAACGATTCTGGTAGCACATGAAAACTTTGGCTGCGGTTCATCCCGTGAACACGCACCATGGGCGATATTGGACTATGGCTTCCGTGTAGTAATCGCGCCAAGTTTCGCAGATATCTTCCATAGCAACTGCTTCAAAAATGGTATTCTGCCAATTAAGCTGACAGTGGCTGAGGTAGATGAGTTTTTGGCAAAAGGCATGGATCAGCCGTACCGATTGACTATCAGCTTGGAAGATCAGACGGTAGCGGGCGAAGACGGAGAAGTCTACAGCTTCGACATCGATCCATATTATAAGAAGATGCTGCTGAACGGCTGGGATGAAATTTCCCTGACGTTCCAGTATGAAGATAAAATTACAGAGTACGAACAAAAACACGCCTAATCAGAGCCATCCACTTTTTGTGGGTGGTTTTTTAATGCATCTGTGTCTCTGCGGTGATTGTTCATGTTTCTCGACTTTGCATGAAGTTTGAATGGGTGTGTGTTTGCAGTTTAATCCCGCTTCTGCGCTAGGGGATTGCCTTACGCCATGAGCCAGCTGGCGAAGGGCGAAGCTACACGGATGATCATAGTATCCGCTCAAGCGCTCATAGCTCAGCCTCAGCCGCTCATACACACCGTCTGTGAGATCATTCGGCTCGGCCGCGTGATCATACCACAATCTGCTGTGATCATTGAACCAGCCTACGAGCTCATAGCCGTTCTGCAATTGGTTCTGAGCTGGTATGTGAAATGCAGGACATGTAGCTTTTCGGTATGTTGTGGATTTAGTTGGTGTGGTTTTCGTTTCAAGACTTTGCAAACGCATTGATAACAAGAATCTTAGCCTTTGCAGAATAATAAGTATTGCATGAAATACCTCACCTATTGTAATAGTCTAAAATAGTATGCTCATACTCTCCATCACATTAGAAGTATTGAAACACCTGCCAGTGTACCTTCGTTCCAGGCGGCCTAAGTTCGCCGCAAGTGCCTTAATTTCTGCAAAGGCCACAGAAATACGGCAAAGCGAACCCTTCGCTGTTCGCTTGGCTCACCGAGGTCCCTCCCGAAAGCGTCCGCCTGAAACGCAGGGAAACGGTCTCTCACCACTTACTGTCTTTTACCACAAAAAACTTCACTTCCACCATCTAGTCGCTTATCCCCGTTTTGTGTAGAAAGGGCGTAACAATTGTAAGGTTATGCTATAATTGTCGGAGTAATCTACATACTGTTACTATAAAATGCAGTGAATGGAGTGAAATAACAAAATGGTGAAAACACCTGGGATGAAGAAACTCATCATCTTCCCTTTACTCTTTGCGCTGCTGCTATTCATCGGACTGCCGCAGCAGAATGTCAAAGCAGAAATGAACCATCAGCGGTTCTCTGACGTCCACAATGAGTTCTGGGCGAAAGATGAAGTGATGCAGCTCGTTGACGAAGAAATTATTAACGGCTATCCTGACCTTCAATTTAGACCGAGCGTCAGCATAATGCGCGGACAGGCGGCCAACTTGCTGGCAGGTGCCTTAAAGCTGCCGGAAGCACCTTATCAGCCGGTCTTCAAAGATGTCAGTCCCAAATCCTCTCATCTGCGTGGAGCGATGGCGACTTATCAAGAAGGAATATTTGGCGGTAAACCGGACGGCACATTCGGAACCGGCGACCAGTTGACGCGAGAGCAGATGGCAAGTGTCATCGTACGAGCATTTAACTTGGAAGACACCGGGGAAGAAGTGCACTTCACTGATGACAAGAAAATCAGTGAATCACATAAATACGGTGTCAAGGTTCTGATGCAGCACGGAATTACGACAGGCAAGGAAGATGGTTCGTTCGACCCGAAGTCCCCTGTTAATCGTGCATCATTTGTCGTCTTCTTACATAGAGCAATGATCCAGGCGGGTTTATTGGAAGACAAAGAACCCATCACATTTAATGAACCGAAAACGATTGGGAAATTTGATCCGATCCGCTATGATCAGCAATTTGTAGAAGTACCGCTGACCAAGCAGGACAGAACGTTTTTGCGTTCCAATCACTATCTGCAGCTCGTCACAAAACGAGTTGAGCCGCACGGTCACGCGACTGACCACGTATATGTGTACGGGGTGAGCGGCATGAAAGCGACGCGTGTGACTGTCACGAAACGGGAACTTGGGAACGGCGACTACTTCGTGTTCACTGAGCTCCGCAATCCGCAGCGTCTGCCGATCCGCGTAGATCTGGTACAGATTGAGAACGGGATTGACAGCAACCGGCTTGAACCATACAGTAAATACCCAATGAAAAAAGATATTGATGAGACGTTTGGATTTGATATCGCCACTTCACCGATTGGAGTGCTGGAAACAGTATCTGATCAGGGAACGGGACAGCAAATGATAGCGAAGTCCTACCGTTCACGTGAGCTGGAGATGAATTACCAGAACGGCGCATCCAGTCATACACGGGAACTGCATGATGAAAAAGAAGCCTACAGTAATATTCAAATGGGGACAACACGTGTCTCCGTCTATGAACTGTATTCACGCGGATTTGATATCGTGGATCAATGGTATCTGGCTTCAGCAGAAAAACTATTCTCCAGCACTCAGCGCATGGATGCTTGGATGCATGAATCAGTAATTAATTATAAAAAACGCAATAAATGGTACACAGCGAACGGGCCATATAATAAAATGGCGACTACAATTGAACCGATGCCGGCTTCCGGACGAGGTTATGGCCGGAATCTATTGCTGGTGAAAGAAGATCGTGTCATGCTTCTTTATAATCAAACACAAGAACGATATTATGAAGATATTTTGCATAATTCATTTGCGAACCTGGCGATCTTCAGAGGTAAAAAAGCGTATTGGGAAACAGAAGTGACCAGTACGTATCTGAAGAATCTGTATAACTTCACAGCGCCGTTTGTCGATACGCGCTTCAATGAACAGATTGCCTTATTCCTTTATAACGGCGGGAAAGCATTTGGCCATAAAGATTACAATGAAGGCTTGCGCAATTACGCCAATTTATTGGTTCAGCAGCACAAAAACGGAAATGTCAGCGCGTTAACTAAGAGCGCCTATTATATTCCCGATTATTTCCCTGCAAAACAGCAAGTCCGTACACATACATCAATGAACCACTTGCTTGGCGGAATGAACATTTTGCTGCTTGCTTATCAGGAGTTTAAGGATCCGGTGTATTTACAGAATGCAACGGCTATTGAAAAGGCCATTGCTTTAGAAGAGAAGAAGTGGATCAGAAGCGATGGAGATATCTGGTACAAGCGTGCGCCGGACGGTTCGTTTGCCGGAAGAGACTACACTCACTTAACACTTGAAGATTTAATTCATTCGTATGAAAAGTGGTCTGAAGTGGACCCGACAAAGACAGTGGTATTCGAACGCATGATTAAGTCGAAAGCTAAATATTTAAATACAAATAAAAAAGGTTACACGACGAAAATTAAACAAGGGCTGGAGCGAATTCACATGTCTGAATTGCTGCCGGCAGGTGCGGAACATACTGACGCACTGTAAGAATAAAAATCAGGACCATCCGAGAAGTCATTTCATCAGACTTAGGGGTGGTCCTGTTTTGCGGTTAAATGAGAAAATAGAATGGTGCGGTGAACAACTGGTTTAGTGCGTTCCGTGAACTGTTTGGCTCGGGGGGCCAGGGGAAATGCGCGGCTCTGGATGAAACGTTTTGGTGCGGCTTGCTGCTTTTTTGGCGCGCTGTACTGCGACACTGTTAGACATTAATTAAAAAAAGCGTTTCGGGAGGCAATTACGGCTTCCAGAAACGCTTTATTTTGTTATTTAATAAGTGTAACCAAGTCTGAACGGATCCAGCCGTATGGTTCACTTGGTGACTGATAATCCGGATTTGTATCAGCCAGCACTTTATACCAAACGTAGCCGTCTGCACTGTTTGCGCGGTCTACAATGACGAGAGGATAGCCAAATGCTGAAAGCTCGCCGGGATGTTTTGCTTTGTATGAGAATAGGATATTGCTTGAATTGCGCACTTCCGGGCTTGTCCGAATATTAACATCGGCTGAACCTGTATAGGAAATGAAAGCAAGTTCTGCTTGATTGGCATCTTTATTGCCTAAATACTGATCGATTCTCCACATATGGCCTGCAATTTTGCTGCCCCAGAATGGATCGGAAGCATATTTCATATTGAAGCCGACTGCTTTATTACCTGGCACTGCACCATTGGCATACGCGCCGAACGGGTTAGCGTAATTCAAATTCATGTAGCGGCCAATGAATGCGTCGATACTTTTCGTCGGATCTGCATAGATTTCCCCTTTATCGGGAGAAGAATCGAATACACGGATGCCGAAGATATTGTTTTTAGTCTGCGCGTTGGCGCTCATTCCATAATCACTCTCATGGATTGCAGCCGCTAAGATGAACATTGCGTTGACGCCATGAAGTTTTTCCGAAGCTTTGATGTATGTGCCGAGACCGACTAACTTCGATGTCTTCGTTGCATTCTTATAGCGTGCGATTCCTGTCTGTTCGCGTCCGGCAAGAGCGGAAGCAATGAAACGATCCAGTTCTTGTCCTGTGTATGTGGAAGGCTGGCGTATTGACTGGAACTGGAAGTATGGATAATACTTCAATTCCGTACGGCTGCCGTTTTCTTTGAAGTGTACACCGTCATTGCTTGTATACGACTGGCCGCGCTTGAAGGCGGATGAAGCGGGACCTACCGTATATTCTGCGTATCTGCCTGTATACTTCTTCGTTTTGGCATCAAATGTACGGTAATACGGATAATGGACAAGCAATCCGTCATTTGTTACTTTATAGTAGCTCGAGCCTTCTGACAGCTGTGTCGGTACTAGGTCGACTTCACTATGTTTCGCATAGTATGTATAGCCGCCAAGTCCAACGATCACACGGTCTTCACTGCTGCCGATATAATCCATTTCATAGCCTTTTTGAATATAGGTTACTTCTTTCTTAAAGCTTGTGTCACTATATAAAGAAGTATATTGCTTTGGATTTTCTGCAGCAAATACTTGTCCAGATTTCATTTTAATAATTTTATTGTTCTGTGAGATAGCTTGCACAGAAGAGGACGCATTATACGAAGCTAATGCATCCTCGAATTTGGAAAATAACTGGTTTGTTGCCTGTAGCTGGCCATTTGAAATGGAGCTGATTTTATACACTTCTGGATCCACTGCATCGATCGGAGGAGCGTCTGGATCAGAAGGTTTCTTCTGGTCAGCAACTGCAAACATTCTGAACAAAAATGCAGATGCATGAGCGATCGTTGCATTATTTGTCGGTTTGAAATAGCCTTGGTCTCCACGGATGATGTTCAAGTTAGATGCAGCAGAAACCGCTCCAACAAAATTCGGGGAAATTTTCTTGCTGTCCTTAAATGTAACAGTTGTTGTTTGCACGGGAATGTTTAAGTAACGAAAAGCTTTGTAGATCATGCCCGCCATTTGTTGTCGGGTAATCTGCTGATTTGCCTTGAACGATCCATCCGGGTAGCCGCCGAGAATCCCTGCGCCTGCCGCGTTCTGAATTTCAATCGTACGCGAATTGCCGGCTTTTAGGTCTTTAAACGTAAATTTCGTAGAGACTGGCAACTCCAAAGAACGTGCCAGATAAGAAGCGAATTCGCCGCGTGTAACTGCCCGATCCGGAGAGACATTTCCTTTCGCATCGGTCTGAATTACACCTTTTCCGACCCAATAGGAAAGTTCCTCTGCCATTTGATGATCCTTAAAGTCATTTGCGCTTGCAACTGAAGCGAAAAACGGAGAAACTACAAGAAGCAGCAGTGTAAATAGTGTAAACCATCGTTTCAAATCAAAACCCCCTCTATAAATCTCCCACTATTGTAACAGAAAATGTTACTAGTAGTAAGTTGCTTTTGGCATATTAAGAGATTCATAGTATAGAAGAAAATCACTTTAATTCGAAAAGATGCAACGAAAGCTTTTACCATTACGTCTAAGATAGTGATATAATGCAACAAGGAACAAGCACGCGCAGAAAGGGATTTATAATCAAATGAATAAATGGATACAGCGAATAGAAAAACAGTCTACGGTTACTTTACTGATTGCAGTGGCAGTGTTGCTGATTGCCTTGCTTCTGCCTTCAAAAATAGCATTACTCGGAACGGCTTTATTTTTTGTCTTATTTTCTATCATACAGCCCCGGCAGAGCATTCTGTTTCTAGTGATTTATGTCAATATCAGGCCGTTCTTACTTGAAGTGAACAGCGGCACGAAATTGATAGGGGATCTGATTATATTGGTCGTCTTTGCTTGGACATTGTTCCGCTTCAGACACAATATCCGGTCGTTATTTACGTTCAAATGGTTTGAATGGGCGTATTTTGCCTTTATTTTATTCGGCTCTGTTGTCGGATTGATGAATGATGTCGCAACGACTGCGGTCATCTTCCAAATTCGGACTTTCATTATTATGTATTTGCTGTACTACACCATTTCACGGATGGCACTGACGAATGAATGGTTGAAGCAGCTTGCCTGGGTGACGGTGTGGCTCAATATTGTCATGTCATTGCACGGTTTGATTGAAAAATTATCACTGCGCCAGTTTTTACTGCCCGACGAGTGGAAGTATAAGGTATTGTCTGCGACGAATGCAGTGCGGATTTATGGTCTGACAGGGAATCCGAATTCATTGGCGTTATCTTTGTTTTTCGGCATCATCGGCGTGATTTACCTGCAGCACGTTTATCAGGCCAATAAATATAAATGGACGATGCGCATACTATTGGTACTATTTTTAGGAATACTAGTTCTGACATATTCAAGGGGCACATGGATTTCGGCAATCGTTTTCGGCGCGGTATTCATCTTAATGACGAGAAAATGGTATCTGCTGAAAAGGCTTGTATTGTCAGGCATTGTCTCGATTGTCCTGATCTATTATCCGGCCAATCTAGCGGTCCATTATATTCAGGAACTCGGTATGGATATCCAACAGCCAGGGCCTGGAAGCATCGGCGGCAGATTTGGCGAGACTTTTGACGAAAAGAACTTGGCGCTGATGACGGAAAGCGGACGTTTCTTCTATATAAGAAAAGGGTTCGAGATTTTCGGAGATCATCCTGTTACGGGGACGGGCTTCGGTTCATTTGGAGGATCTGCCACACTTTCGTACGGTTCACCGATTTATGATCACTACGGAATTAATTCCGATATTTACGGCGGCAAGTATTTCTATTCAGATAATCAATACATCCAGGTGATCGCGGAAACCGGCGTCATCGGCGTGCTGATCTTTGCGGTATTCCTGCTGGCCATGCTGCGGTATTTCTGGAAGGCGCGCCATACGAACTTTGGCGTCTTCATGATCGCCCTCTGGTTCTCAACCGGTGTCTCGGGCATGTATTATAATATCTGGGAGCTGAAGATGTACACCTTGTTCTACTTCATTCTCCTGGGCACATTCACAGCCCTCGCCAGAATCCAATCAAATACTTCACAAACTGCGGACAAGTAACATCATCCGCAGTTTTTCTTTGGTTAATACTTGGTGTGGTAGATAAGGAGCCGTTTCCCTGCGTTCCAGGCGGACGCTTTCCGCGGGGCGCGGATGAGCCGCTTCCTCCGCTGCGCTCCGTCCAGGGCCTCATCATTCGCGCTAGACCCCGCAGGAGTCGCCGCCTTCCACTCCGGTGCACTGGCATGGAATTCTGTGCAAATTACGTGTAATTTCTAAAATGAAATAGATGGAAATATTTATATAGCGTGTACTTATCGATTTTATTGGCAAAGGTCTTAAATCAAAATGGTTATCGCTCTGTACTCAGTTAAAATACCTTATATTTCCTAGTCTCTAATTTACATAAACTAACTTGTTTTAGTCATTTATCATACTTTGATCAAAGGACCATGCACTTACAAAGTATTGATAAGAATACTAATGTACCGGAGTGCAGGGCGGCGACTCTGGGAGGATCAGCCCGACAGGTGATGACAACTTAGGGGAGCGCAGCGACCAAGTTGGCTCACCGCGGGCCCGCAAGACACGCGTCCGCCCGGAACGCAGGGAAACGGCATGCCTTCACTTACCTCTTACCACCTCATCACCTGCAAAAAACAATACAAAATCAAAGAATCTAACATTTTTCGTCCTAACGTTACATAGTAATCTCCTATTCGATTTGGTAAACTATAGAATGAATTGAAATAGGAAGGATGGAGTTGCGTTATCAATCAACAAAATTTGCTGTCACGCACAAAACGGAACATTGCAGTGACCGCTATGTCAGCAGCTATGCTCATATCTTTACCGCTTGGAGCATCAGCCAACACGAAAACCGTCACTAGTTACCCAGTTTCTTCAGGAGTCAAATATACTCAAAACACATATTCCGGAAGCAGTTACATAAATCACCTAGCTGTAGACCTTGGAGATCCATATACAAAAATCAAAATGGGTGTCCCTTCGCCGCTAGCCAAAACAGCGCCTACACTTACATTAGCAAACCGTGATTCAAAAGAAGGAAACCGTGTAGTAGGAGCGGTCAACGCTTCATTCTTTGACATGAAAACCGGCATGCCGATGTACTTGCTGTCCCAAGGAAATGAAATTGTCAACGGCGGAGTAATTTCTAGCTCCAACTCCTACTACGTGAGCCATCCGATTGCGTTTGGTGTCACAAAGGACGGCAAGGCGGAAATCGACAACTTTAATTTAGGCATTCAAGTAGATGTGAATGGCAATACCTATCAAATGACAGGCCTCAATCGCGAGCGCCAGGCAGATGAAACGATTATCTTTACACCGCAGCACGTCAAAAATACGACGGGTTCCAATGAATTCGGAACCGAGCTCGTTGTAGAAACAGATTCTGCAATTAAGTCTACTCACTACGGACAAAAAACGCAGGGGAAAGTCGTGCAAGTCCGTGGCTATGGAGAGAAGGCGCCAATTAAGATCCCTTCCAACGGCTTTGTCATTTCTGTCCACGGCAAGAAAGGTCTGGATCGCTTTAAGTCAGTAAATGTCGGAGATGCAGTTTCATTGAATCTATCAATCGATGACAAATGGAAAGATTCCGAGTTCATGATGGCGAGCGGACCAATGCTGGTAAAAGACGGAAAGCGTCATATTACAATGGACACAAATAACTGGCGTGCAACGGCTAGAACAGCCAGAACCGCGATCGCCATCAGTAAAGATAAGAAGCAGGTTCATTTGGTGACTGTAGATTCACGTTCAGGCTACAGTAATGGCATGACATTAACACAGTTCGCCAACTACCTGGTTTCTCAAGGGTACGACCGCGCATTGAATTTTGACGGCGGCGGATCCACGACGATGGGCATCCGTAATTACGGCAGCAATCAAGTGGTCCTGGCCAACCGTACTTCAAATGCGAGTCAGCGCAATATCTCTGCAATTGTAGAAGCAGTGAGCACCGCGCCGACCGGTGAACCGGCTATTGTCAGTGTATCACGTTCGAAAATTGGTGATATGCTGGTTGGCGCAACGGCAGATTTTAAAATTAATCATGTGCTGGATGCCCACTACAATCCTATTACACCGATCGCGTCTCAGGCGAAAACGACTTCCACTAAAGGAACTGTCGAAGGTACAGGTCTGACTTATAAAGCAGTAAAAGCAGGCGATGACCGAATCATTGTGAATTACGGTACCGCAAAGCAATCATTCCCTGTTAAAGTGGTTGCAGAGCCGGCTAGACTGACGGTGAAATCATCTGCCACAAGCGTTAAGCCTGGAGGTAAGATTAATTTTACAGCTACACCGGCTGACGCAGCGGGCAAACCGATCATCTATAATGCCAATCAATTAACTTGGAGTGTGACAGGTGATATCGGATCTGTTACAGCAAATGGCATCTTCACTGCCAGCAAGGCTGGCAAGGGCCAGGTTAATGCAACGCTTGGAACCAAAACGATTGCAGTGCCGGTCGAAGTGAAGTCCAATGCGACAACTAATCCAACGCCTAATCCGACACCGCCGTCAGGTAATGAAAAGCCGGACGTAACAAAACTATTTAAAGACGTACCATTATCGTACGCTTATGCAACAGAGATCTATTATTTACGCGACCAGAGTGTCATTAACGGAGACATCGACGGCAAATTTAATCCCGGCGATACGTTATCCAGAGAGCATGCAGCTGTCATTTTAAGCCGTGCTTTTAACTTGGAACCGACAGAAAATGCGAAACACAGCTTCAGTGATGTGCCGAAAAGCCATCGTTATTATAATGAAATCAATGCCATCGCAAATGCGAATATAGTAGGCGGCCATGCAAATGGAACTTTTGATCCGAAAGGCGAGCTTACCCGTTCTCAAATGGCAATGATTTTGGTAAAAGCTTATAAGCTGGAAGGGGAGTCTGCCAAGAAATTTAACGACGTATCCCCTCAGCACGGTGCATATAAACAGATTCATATTCTGGCGAACCACGGAATTACAACGGGGAATGAAAAAGGGAAATTCATGCCTGGTCTTCCGGTCAACCGTGCACAATTCAGTGCCTTCCTTTATAGAAGCATGAATTTGTAAATGAAGTATGAAGCCTCTAGATCAATGGGATATATGTTGATTTGGAGGCTTCTCTTTCATTTGGATACAATAAAAAAGAAGGCTCTGCTATACTTAAAGCAAATGATCTGAAAAGGATGTATGAAAGTGAAAATAGGAATCGTAGGCAACTATGGGAATGACAATAACGGAGATGAAGCAATTTTACTGAGCATCATTACTCAAGTGAAGAAAGTGTTCCAGGTTCCAAGCGACGTCATTACGGTGTTCAGTAATAATCCGAAACAAACAGCGAAACGCTATCAGGTGATGAGTGCACCGCTATATTATAAAAAGGGCAATGCGGTGAAAACATTCGGTGCGACTTATATGAACAACAGGAAAGTCGTGAAGACATTTGATCTTCTCATTATCGGCGGCGGCGGGATTCTGATGGATCTGTATAAGCGGGAAGCACCTTTATACGGATCGTATGCGATGATGGCGAAAAATGCCGGTGTGCCTTATGTCATTTATGGCTGCGGCGCCGGTCCGCTGAGCAGCGATTTAGGGAAATGGTTTATTCGGTATATGAGCAGGCATGCGCACAGCATTTCCGTGCGCGATCCGGAATCTGCAGATTTATTGAAGTCTGTAGGTGTAAAGAAAGAAGTACAGGTAATCGGAGATCCGGCATTTTCTTTGAAAAGAGAACGGAAAGAGTCATCGGAGAAACCGATAAAAATCGGGGTAACCGCAGTTCCGTATTATCATGGCGGCTATTGGCCGGAGAGTAAAGAAGAAATCTATCAACAGTATATAGAAGGAATGGCCAGGAATCTTGACGCGCTCGCTGCTGCACGTCCGGTTGAGATTACTTTTTTTGCTACAAAATTCCCGCAGGACGCGGACGTAACGAAGGATATTCAAGCTTTAATGAAGGAAGCCGATCATACAACCGTCATCGACCAAAATCTCCTGCCTGATGATTTGCTGGATATTACGGCATCTCAGGACTTGGTGATCGGGACAAGACTGCATTCACTAATCTTAGCGACATGTACGGCAACACCGGTAATCGCGGTCTGCTACCATCACAAAGTGACGGACTTCATGAAGCTTGCGAATTTGGGGAATGTGGCGGTTCCGATCGGAGACATGCATCAATCGGATGAACACTTCACCAAGGCATACGAATATTTAGCGGGAGACTGGAAGAAAACTTGTGAAGAGACGGCGCAACTTTCTGAGAAATTATATGAAGAAGCAATGAGCGGTACACGTCAATTTACCGAAGCAATCAAAAAAAACGTATGAAACTGAAATTCAGTTTCATACGTTTTTTCTTTACTCAAAATCCCAGCATGGAGCGCACTTCATTTATATAAGTCTGACTGACGGGAAGTTCTGTGCCGTCTACCAATGTAATGACGAGGTTGGAAGAAAAATCCCTTGAAATTTTTTCAATACCGTTCATGTTGATAATATAAGAGCGGTGGATCCGTAAAAAGAATCTTGGCAGACGGAGCTGCAGGTCTTTTAAAGTAAAACTAATATTATAATGATCGGCATTCGTATAGAACCAAGTTTTTTTATGCAGGCTCTCCACATATGTTACCTGTTCTATAGGAATCGGATACCATTCATCTTCCCGTTTGCCGGTCAAAAATTGAAGCTGATCCCTCTTCAGCACATGGAAGTTCGGCGGGAGGATAATGATCAGTGCACCCGGTTCCCCTTTGACATCAATGGGGTAGCCCATCCCGAAATAAGACATTCCGTAAAGTGTATTATCCATTACTACCTCTACTTTACGTCTTTCTTTAATCGTCACTTCTGCAATGCTGCCTGCCTGGATATCCTGTCCTTCTTTTAAATGAATGTCATGCATGCCTGGATCATAATAGATGTAACGATCCTTGATCGCGATCGCAATAGAGGCATCTTTAGGCACCCAATCATCTAAAATCGTTGCGTATTGATTCAGAATTTTCTTTGGGATATCAACATTTTCCATAGATTCACATAAACCCCTTTGTTTATAGTTTCAACCCATTCTCTTTCCTTTTCATCCATTCTACCATTCTTTCATCCGCTAAAAAAGCCTTTTTGTCGAAATGAACTGACAATTCTGATGCGCTGTTATATAGTAATACATAACGAAGATAACTGTTATGAAACAGTTGTAACGGTTACACGTTTAAAAAAGGGGAAGGTGTGAAGAATATGTCAACAAGACAAGAACAAATTGCACAACTGGAGAAAAGCTGGGCTGAGGATAGCCGTTGGAAAGGGATCAAACGCAACTATACTGCTGAGGACGTCGTAAAGCTTCGCGGATCACTGCTGATTCAAAATACACTGGCTGAAAAAGGAGCTGCACGCCTTTGGAAATCTCTTCATGAAGAAGATTTCGTCAATGCACTGGGGGCTTTGACAGGGAATCAGGCAGTACAGCAGGTTAAAGCCGGTCTGCAGGCAATTTATCTGAGCGGATGGCAAGTTGCGGCTGATGCAAACCTTGCAGGACAAATGTATCCTGACCAAAGTTTATATCCGGCAAACTCTGTACCTGCAGTTGTTAAACGCATCAACCAGGCACTTCAGCGTGCTGACCAGATCGACCATGCAGAAGGCCGTGAAGACGGATTTGACTGGTTCGCACCGATCGTAGCGGATATGGAAGCTGGTTTTGGGGGACCGCTTAACGTATTCGAATTAATGAAAGGCATGATCGAATCAGGTGCTGCAGGTGTTCACTTGGAAGACCAATTGGCTTCTGAAAAGAAATGCGGACACTTGGGCGGTAAAGTACTTCTTCCGACTCAAAACGCAGTCCGCAACCTGTCTGCTGCACGTTTAGCTGCTGACGTACTGGGTGTTGATACAGTAATCATCGCTCGTACAGATGCTGATGCTGCTGATATGGTTACTAGCGATATCGATCCAGTAGATGCAGAGTTCTTGACGGGAGAGCGTACGCCTGAAGGATTCTATAAATCTAAGCCGGGTATCAAACAAGCAATCGCACGCGGACTTGCTTATGCAGAATACGCTGACCTGGTATGGTGTGAAACTTCTCACCCGTCACTTGAAGAAGCACAGGAATTCGCAGATGCAATCCACGCGAAGTTCCCTGAAAAAATGTTGGCATACAACTGTTCACCTTCATTCAACTGGAAAGCGAACCTGGATGATGCAACAATTGAAAAGTATCAGGTTGAGCTTGGTAAAATGGGATACAAGTTCCAGTTCGTTACACTTGCAGGTTTCCACACATTGAACCACAGCATGTTCGAATTGGCACACGGCTACAAAACTCGCGGCATGGGCGCTTACTCAGAGCTTCAGCAGGCGGAGTTTGATAATGAAGTAAAAGGCTACACAGCTACTCGTCACCAGCGCGAAGTGGGCACGGGCTACTTTGACGAAGTTGCACAAGTAATCTCTGAAGGTCAATCTTCAACAACTGCTATGTCTGGTTCTACTGAAACAGCACAGTTTTAATTGACTGAAGGAACCGCCGAATGTGACTTTGGGGAATTTCACGTTCGTTTAAATAAAAGGGGTATTTATATGATAACGGGGTCACCTCATCTTCCAGTAGATGTCGTGAGAGGGGGAGGGAATTGGATGCGAGTCCAATTCTCTTCTTTTAATTCGTTTGAAAAATTCTGTTAGTTTGCTATTATTAAAGGCAGGTACTTGATGAGGAGGAACTAGATGATGAGAAATGAAGAAATGCTGTTAATCCCGGGGCCGACGCCCGTAGTAGATTCCATTTATGATGCAATGACGAGAGAAACACGATCGCATACAGATCCGCGTTTCGTCCAGATCTATAAACATACGATTGACCAGACTCGAAAAGTTTTCAATACCGGCGGAGAAGTCTTCGTCGTAGCGGGCTCAGGCACGATTGCAATGGAAATGGCCATCGTCAACACGATTGCAGAAGGAGAAAAACTCCTCGTGGTTAGTCAGGGCTATTTTGGTGACCGTTTTATTAAGCTGGGACAGGCTTTCGGTATTGCAGTCGAGGTATTGCAGTCGGAATGGGGACAGCAGGTTTCTCCTGAAGAGATTGATCGAAAACTGGGAGAAGGGAATTACAAGGCCGTTACGGTCACGCATGCTGACACTTCTACTGGTGTAGCAGCTGACTTGGAAGCGATCGTACCGGTCATCAAGAAGCACGGCGCGTTAGTAATTGTCGACGGTGTCTGTGCGACAACGGCGATGGATGAAGATATGAGCAGGGAATATGGCGGAGCGGGCAATACACTGGATATTGTCTTAACGGGATCACAAAAAGCGATCGGCGTGCCTCCGGGTCTCGCGCTCGTTGCCTTTAATCAGTCTGCTTTGGACGCGCGTGCGGCAATGAAAAGAGTGCAGGCGTATTACTGTGATATCTATAACTGGATTCCTGTTATGCATGACCCGTCTAAATATTTTGCGACACCTGCCGTGAATCTGATTTATGGGTTGGAAGAAGGGCTGCGCATCGTACTAGACGAAGGCATGGAAGAGCGCATCAAGCGCCATAAAGCATTCGGCCGTGCAGTGCGACAAAGTTTGGCTGTGTATGGCATGAAAGCACTGGCATCTGAAGAAGTGGCAGCACCGACATTAAGCTGTATTCAATATCCGGAAGGCGTGGACGATGCGAAATTCCGTGCAGCCATGGCGGATAAGGGCACGATCCTTTCCGGTTCATTGGCACATCTGGCAGGCAAAGCGTTCCGTATCGGGCATATGGGTAACACCACTGCGGATATGCTGGAGAAAGCCGTCATGCAGATTGGCGAGACGCTGAATGAAATGGGGCACACAGTGGATATCGCCAAGGCCCAGCAAGTGTTTGCGAATGAAATCAGTCAGGTAACTGCATGAGAAAAAGCCGGAAAGGGAGAAAAAATCTCTCTTCCGGATTTTTTTGTAATTCAGCTTTCATTGCCAGAGAATCTTAAGGCAGTTTAAAGATAGGTAATTGGGTAGAAGACCGTTCCCCTGCGTTCCAGGCGGACGCGTGTCTTACGGGCCCGCGGTGAGCCAAGCGAACAGCGAAGGGTTCGCTTTGCCGTATTTCTGCGCTCTTTGCAGAAATTAAGGCAATACAGAGTTCCTTCTGCACGCTATTTTCGCTTCGCTCCCTTTATTTGTCTCACCTGTCGGGCTGATCCTCCCCGAGTGGTATTAGCCGCGGGCTCACACGAAGTGAGTCATGCAACCGTTGCCGCAGGACGCGGCGTACTTAGGTTGCCTTCCACTCCGGTACACTGGCTGGTGTTTTAATACTATTTGTGCAAGAAGGTAGTATGAGCATAATATCTGAGACTATTACGATAGGTAAGGCGTTTCATGCAATACTTAGCATTCTGCAAAGGCTTAGATTTTTGTGATCAATGCGTTTGCTAAGTAGAGACGAAACTACGCCAACTTAACTCACACTCTGCCAAAAAGCAGCATGACATACATTCTCCACGCCAGCGAAGGCGCAACTGCGGGGTAGGCCGTTGTGATGAGACTGGTGGCACGCTCTTTGCCAGTAGGCTCATCACCTAAGGCAATCCCCCAGCGCCGGAGCGAGCTTAAACTGCAAACACACACTCCATTTAATCTACCTGCAAAGTCGAGCAACGGAAACTACGCCAACTATGTCGAAGGACCTTGATTAGGGTAACTTTTCATTTCATAAAAAAACTCTCAAGCAGAGGCTTGAGAGGGAAACTGAATTAGTTTTTGCTGTAATACTGGTGAAGACCAGTGTAGATCGCATCTGCGTAAATGTCTGCATACTTGTCGCTTGTCAGTTTTGCATAATCAGCTGAATTCGTCAGGAATCCAAGCTCAACAAGAACTGCCGCCACGTTGTTGTTGCGAATAACATAGAAACGATTATTCTTCACACCGCGGTCGACCATATTGGCTTTCTGCACAATATTGCGCTGAATGAAAGTAGCTAAATCACGGCTTTCTGTCGCATTCGGGTTTGCGGAAGAATCATAATAGGTTTCAGCACCGCTTGCAGAAGAACCTGCAGAGTTGACGTGAATGGCGACAAACGCTTCGGCGTAATTCTTTTTCGCAAATTCCGTTCTTGCTTCCAATGAATAATACTTATCAGTTGAACGTGTCATCAAAACTTTAGCGCCGGCATTTTTCAGCTTCGCTTCCAGCTTCTTTGAAACTTTTAAGGTAATTGCTTTTTCTGTTTGACCGTTCTTGCCGGTACCAGGGTCATGTCCGCCATGTCCTGCATCTACGACAATGACCCGGTCACGCAATGGGTTGCCAGTTTGATTCAAGAGTTTCAAATAAGACTTGTGTACATAGCCCACTTTGCCATCGTAATTGATTTTTGCCCAGTATCCGGAAACAGATAAGACTTGTACTTTTTTTCCGGTACTCAGCTTATCGATTGTTGCAGCACTTGAATTACCTGCTGAACGAACGTTAAGATTGTTTACTGTTACTTTACCCATTAATTTAGCCGTCGGGGCAGGGTCAGGCTTGCTGACAGGGGGAGCCGGTTCGCTTGGCTTCGATTCTTCCAAATTGCCTGTAGTATAATTTTCGCTGATATAGCCAACCTTGCCATTCAGGCTCACTTTCAACCAAGTACCTGTGCTTCCTGTTACTTCAACAACCACTCCGTTAGCCAGAGTACCGATGATAGAAGAGGTAGCTGATGGAGATGAACGAACATTTAAAGGATCTTTGTCATTGCCAGTATCCACTTTTACATATCGGACACTGGATTGCTGATCCGGTGTTTTTACTGTTAAAGCGAATTGCTTATCCATTGCACGTGCAATGAAAAGGGCAAATTGAGAACGTGTTAATTTGTCGCTTGGCAGGAACTTTTTATTGTCGCCCTGTGTGATGCCCGCGTAGTACAGGCCGTTGATGCGTTCTACATATTTGTGTTTGGTTACATCTGTTAATACTAAAGGTTTCTGACTGGTTACCTTTTCTGATAAATTGAATGCTTCAGAGAGAGCGTATGCCATTTCGTCGCGTTTGATTTCTTCATTCGGATTGAAGCGGCTGCCATCTGAGAACTGAAAATATCCTTTTTGAATCGCGATGTTTGCAAATTTGTATTGCTCATCGCTGGGATCTAAACCGTCAATCTTCATGTCTTCTTTGACTGGTGTATTTTGCTCGCCTTTCGCAATAACCAGCATTTTTGCAACGTGAGCACGTTTTAAGTTATCTTTTGGATTAAATTTAGCAGATTGATTAACAATTCCTTTTTCGGCTATGTAATGAACCTCTTTAAAATATTCGCGTTCGGCGGGTACGTCGGAAAACTTGAAACTTGCCAAGGACTGAAGAGGTGAGAGAACTAAGATGGTAAGTAGCAGCACGGTTGTTGCTGCCCATTTAAACTGATTCATGGAATCCTCCTTAAATATACTAGCTTGATAGACTCAGTGTAACAGCGGTGGAAAATAATTACTAGATGTTTTCGACAGTGTTCGGAAAATAGTAACTTTGCCCGGGATGTTTCGTCTTAATTAGACAAAACCGAATGTCCTCTAATAGAACATCCGGCGTGTTACTTACTTATTAATACGATCAATGAATTTGTTCAATTGTGCAGCAGTCACTTTATCTTCTAAACCGAATGTGCCGTCTCCATAACCAGTTGTGATGTTGTGATGATAGAGAATGTTGATATATTCAGTTGCCCAGTGGCCAGCAGGAACATCTTTAAAGTTTGCCTGCGCAGATCCGTGAAGGTCGAAAGCTTGTACTAAAACTTTCGCCATTTGAGCACGGGTCAATTCGCCGTCCGGCATGAAATTACCTTGGTCGCCTGAGAAGATATTCGCTTCTGCAACCGCTGCGATTGCAGCATAGTTTGGATTTGATTCATCGACATCATTAAATGTTACGTTTGCTGAAGCTGTATCGAGCTGGAGCGTCTCGGCAAGTTCTTTCGCGACTTCAGCGCGGCTTGCGTAAACTACTTCTTTCACAGGAGCTGCAGCAGCAACCATTTTCTCGTCATCGAAACTTGCTACCCGGCGTGCGCCGATATAACGGCTGCCCCAGTAGTATGGATCGTTCAATGAAGTGACCGTGACGCCTTTACTTGTAGAAGCGTGGATAAAGTTATTCGAACCGGCGTATACACCAACGTGGGAAACACCGCGTCCTGTCGTATTGAAGAAAACTAAATCTCCAACTTGCAGATTGTTTTTTGAAACGGAAGTACCTGTAGAGAATTGCTGTCCCGTTGTGCGTGGAACAGAATGCCCTTCTTTTTTAAATACATATTGTATGTAACCTGAGCAGTCAAATCCCGATGGAGTCGTTCCTCCATAAACATACGGAGTTCCCATATGTGTGCGCAAAGAGCTGATTAGTGACGTAGATGAGTTTGCAGAAGCAAATTCTGGTGCAAGTGAAAAGAAAAGTAGACTCGCAAAAACCAGAGACAAAAGACGTTTCATGCTATTCTCGTATTCCCCTTTCGCACAATCAACTGTTGTGCTTTGTAATCTACGAATATATTAGCACGGATAAACGTGTTTTTTGTTACATTTACATTACAAGAGCATTACATATGAGAGAGTAGTTGAAATGTTAGTAGATTCCCGCCTGGCGTTTTCATGTAAATAGAAGAAGCAGAAAAGTGTCAATGATGATCATAACTCTCTTACTGCCTCAGTTGTGGTATAATCATTCAACGAATAAAAGAGCTGATATCCGGTCAAACGGAAAGCGACAAAGGATGAGTATTTAGTGAAGAAAGCAGTAATATTTAGCAATATGTATCCATCTGCAGAACATCTTACATATGGGATTTTTGTGAAAAACCAAGTTGAACTATTACAAAACAACGGTTTTGATGTCAAAGTCATCGCCATTCATGAACCGGGGAAAGGTCCGATTGAAAAGATTTCCAAATATATCTCCTGGGGATTACAATCCTTCACCTACTTACTCACAAATAAAAAGAAGATTGGTATTACGCACGCGCATTACGCGTTTCCGACAGGGATTCTTTCATATATAGGCAAGAAACTATTCGGCCTTCCTTATATTGTGACTGTCCACGGCGGAGATCTGGATAAGATGGCGAAAAAAAGCAGCCGGATTGCAGGCTTTACCCGGATAATATTGGAAGAAGCTTCACATATCATCACAGTCGGTGAAAAGTTACGGCAGGATGTAATTGAAGATTACGGAATTGCACCTTCCAACGTAGAGGTCATGAGCATGGGCGTGGACACGAATATCTTTAAGCCGATGGGTCGGGAAGAGGCACGTCTTCTCTTGAATGTTCCGTTGAATGAACATGTCCTGATTTTTGTAGGAAATGTTATAGAATCGAAAGGCGTAATGGAACTGCTGGAAGCCTATCGGCAAGTGAAAGCATCTCATCCAGATCTCCTTCTTTATATAATAGGCTCTCAAAAAGATCAGCGTTTCACTGAAACAGTTACGCAGAAAATTCAAGAGACAGGAGCTGCAGGTATCGAGTTTAAAGAACCTGTCAGCCAGACTGAACTCGCTAAATGGATGTCTGCGGCCGATATACTGGCCCTCCCTTCTTATCATGAAGGATTCGGTTTGGTCGTACTCGAAGCATTGGCTTCAGGCGCTAAAGTAGTAGCAACGAATGTTGGCGGACTTCCCTATCTGCTGCAGGACGGGGCGGGTATTCTGGTCGAACCGCGCAGCGCGGATTCATTGGCGGAAGGTCTCGATCAAGCGCTTTCCAATGAAGTGACCCGGGCGCAGCAGGAAGTCATACAGCAGGCAGTCCAGCAACATTCCTTTGAGGTGATCGTCAAGAGACTGAATGATATCTACTCACGGTACGGGAAGGGATTCTGATATGAGCAAATTATTTAAGATTATCGGAGCTGTGGCGATTATTAATATTGTCGCCAGACTGTTTGGCTTCGGGCGGGAAATGGTGATTGGTTTCCAGTACGGTACCAGTAAAGTCGCCGATGCGATTGCAACAGCCTATACGATTCCGAACTTTATTTACTTAGTGCTTGGCGGCGCATTGACGACAGCTTTCATTTCCGTCTATCACTCTTCTAAAATGGATAAAGAGCTGTACGTCCGTAAGGCATTCACGACAGTTGTCCTGTCCGCCGTGCTGATTACTGGGCTGATTCTTTTGTTGACTGATCCGATTCTGCATCTGTTTTTCAAAGATCTGAGCGAAGAAGACTATGCGCTGACGAAAAAGTTGTTTTTCTGGATGATGCCGTCTTCTATTCTTCTGGTGATGTCCACGTGGATGAGTGGTTTATTAAATATCAATGACCGCTTTCAGATGTCGAGCCTGGCAATTCTTCTTTATAATGCCGCGTTCGTCATCATCGGTGTGCTGCTTACCGGATGGATCGGGCCTCAATCTTACGGAGCCGGCGCAATGATCAGTGCCGTTCTGATGGCCTTGTTTTTATATTGGGGAATTAAGAGGGCAGACCTGTCATCGCTGAAGCCGTCGTTCGGCATGACGCCGGATATTAAAAAGCTATGGTGGCTCGCATTGCCAATATTATTTGGTGGTGCTTCGTTGCAGTTTTACTTTATTATTCATCGATTTGCAGCAGGAGGACTGGGAGAAGGGGCGATTTCCTCTGTCAACTATGCATCAAAGCTGGCCAGTTTTCCTCAGGCCATTTTGATGACCGCCGTTACGACAGTTATCTATCCGATGCTCGCTAAAAAGGAAGGCGAAGGGGACACGCAGACGATTAAGATGCTCTATAAAAAGGGTATGCTCTATATGGTTACGCTGCTGGTGCCTGCCAGCGCCTTCTGTTATTTTTTTGCTGAGCCGCTCGTCCGCCTGATCTTCGGCTATAGAAACTTTGGGGAAGAAGATATTATGCTCGTAGTGCCAGTTTTTAAAATATTTGCGATCTCCATGTTCTTCCTGGCCGCGAATACGTATGTGACACGTTTTTATTATGCCAAAGGAAACTCTATCATGCCAATCATTTTCAGCTTGATCAGCGTGTTTGGAATAAATATTGCAATCATATTCGCGTTTGTGGACCAGCTTGGTACGCAGGCAATTGCTTACGGCACGGTCATAAGTGCAGCAGTAAACTTTGCTTTACTCGCTGGTTATGCAAGATTTAAATGGAAGTTATAAAAAAGAGCTGTCCTGGAAGACGACATTCCAAGGCAGCTTTTTCTAATGAATTCCGTTCGATGGAACAAGACGCCGTGCCGAAAAAGAATGGGATCGCACCAAACGCCCGCGCCTCCGCACCAAATAGCGTTTGTCAAAAAAATATCCGAAAAGTCAGATGAAGATGACTTTCCGGATATTTTATTGTCAGAGCATAAAGAAGTTTTCTTCGCCGATTTTCTCGAATAACCCGCTGCGTTTGAACAAATTCACTTTACTCTGAGGTACTTTTTTGAAGATAAGACGCTTATTCAGCCTCTTTGCTTCATCGAGCAAAGCAGAAAGCGCCGCTTCGCCTGTTGCGTCTAGTGCAGTCAGGTTCTTCATATCCAGAATAATGACAGACTGTTCGATTTCCAGCAGCTTGGGATAGCGGTCTTCAAAATTTTTGGCGGTTCCGAAAAATAAGGGGCCGGAAAGTTTGTATTTAATCAGTTCACTTCCCGAAACAGCCCCTAACTTGAATATTTCAACCTCTGTCAACTTGCTCTCTTTAATATCCAGCGCACCGCTCATTTTTCGAAGGAATGACAGCGCCGCGAGCAGAATGCCGACTTCTACGGCAATCGTCAAGTTCAGGAAGATTGTCAGGAGAAATGTTGTCAATAAAACGAGGGAATCTCCTGAACGCAGCGAGACGATTTGCACGAATGCTTTTCTTGCGCTCATATTCCAGGCGACATACATCAGAATCGGTGCCATGGCGGCTAACGGAATATAGGATGCATAAGGTGCGAATACGAGCAAAAATGCCAAGACGAATAAACTTTGGATGATACCGGACACCGGACTGACCGCACCTGACCGGATATTGGTGGCGGTACGGGCGATGGCACCTGTTGCCGGTATCCCGCCGAACAGCGGAGTCACCATGTTCGCGATGCCCTGACCAAACAGCTCTCTTTTTGAGTCATGTTTCGGCACATCGCTTTTCATTCCGTCTGCTACAACTGCTGACAATAGCGATTCGATGGCACCAAGCGCCGCGATGATAAGAGCAGGCTGCCACAAGGCAACGAGTTTAGATAAAGTGATTTCAGGAAAGTGGAAACTGGGCAGATGCTGTGGAATTCCGCCGAATGAAGTCCCGATTGTTTCGACTTTTCCGGGAAAAAATAGAATAGAACAAATTGTCGGGATTAATAAGGCCACTAATAACAACGGAATTCTTGGTGCAATCTTCGGCAAAATAAAAATGACCAGCAAACCAATAACTGCTGTTAAAATACTGAATATGTTCACGGTGTCAGAATTTCTTGCGATTTCGATCATGCTTTCATGGAAGAACTCTTTCTTTTCAACACCTGTCAGACCGAAAAAGTTCTGAAACTGTCCAGTGAAGATAATGACGGCAATTCCGGTAGTAAAACCAATCGTCACGGACCTGGGCACGAAATGAATTAAATTACTGACACCGAGGAACCCCATAATAACCAGGAAAATACCTGCTAAAAATCCGGCGATCAATAGATCCTCGTAACCATACTGCAGAACAATTGCCAATAAAATTGGAATGAACGCGCCCGTCGGTCCTGCAATCTGAAAGCGCGAGCCTCCAAACAGCGCGACGAGCAGTCCGGCAATGATGGTTGTGTATAATCCATACTCCGGCTTGACGCCCGAGGCAATTGCAAAAGCCATCCCAAGTGGAATGGCTACAATTCCAACAGTAATTCCTGCAATTAAATCCTGCCGGAACCCTGCTGCATTATATTGAAGATAGCGCTGGTCTTTGAACATAATTGTTCACTTCTTCCACTTATAGTATATTTCTTACAATTCTAATTATATCGCAGTCTATTTGATTATACAAGGAGTGTATAATTATAGAGACGGTTTTTCTTCTTGAAAGTATGGAGCTATTTATGCTTATTTGTATCGGTGCATGTACAACATGATATGCATTGGAAGTTGGCGTTGTTCTCGTTTCTCGATTTTGCAGGAGGTTTGAATGGGGTATGTGTTTGCAGTTTAAATCCGCTTCGGCGCTGGGGGATTGCCTTACGCTGTGAGCCAGCTGGCAAAGACCACGCCAGTTGTCTCACAGCACCGGCTAACCCCGCAGTTGCGCCTTCGCTGGTGTGGGGAATGTATGACATGCTGCATTTTTACAGAGTGTGAGCTAAGTTAGTTTTGTTCCCGTTTCTCGACTATGCAAATGCATTGATCACAAAAATCTTAGCCTCTTTAGAATGATAAGTAATGCATGAAAACAGTACTTATTATAACAATCTAAGACGGTATGCTCATATTGTCACTCACATAAAAAGTTCTGAAACATCAGCCTAGTGTACCGGAGTGGAAGGCAACCTAAGTACACCGCGTCCTGCGGCAACGGTTGCATGACTCACTTCGTGTGAGCCCGCGGCTAAAAGCACTCGGGGAGGATCAGCCCGATAGGATGAGACAACTAAAGGGAGCGAAGCGAAGGAAGATGGTAGAAGGCACCCTGTATTGCCTTAATTTTTGCAAAGAGCGCAAAAATTAAGGCAAAGCGAACCCTTCGCTGTTCGCTTGGCTCACCGCGGGCCCGCAAGACACGCGTCCGCCTGGAACGCAGGGAAACGGTATCTTTTCACTTACAATTATTACCACTACAGAGAATAGCATCAAATCAAGTGTATAAATAAACCCCTCGAAAAATTGATTAAAAGGTATTTTAATGTTAAAATATATACATACAGTTCGAAAAGGAGAGATGAATGATGGAGCGATTACAAGACAAAGTAGCATTCATTACTGGCGGGGCGTCCGGCATGGGCGAAATGATGGTGAAGCAGTTCGTAGCTGAAGGTGCAAAAGTTATCGCAGCGGATATTAACGAAACAGCTTTGGAAGAAAAGTGGGGCGGGCAAGACAACATTTTTACAATTAAACTAAACGTTACGGAAGATGCAGAATGGAAAGACGCAATGAAAAAGGCAGTCGATCACTTCGGCAAACTGGACATCCTTGTCAACAACGCAGGCATCTCTACCGAAAAAGCGGTGGATCAAATCACAATTGAAGACTGGCGCAAACTGTCCGATATCAACAGCTTCGGCGCGTTTCTTGGCATGAAGCATGCGGCAGGCTATATGACTGAAGCGAAAAAAGGATCCATCGTGAATATATCATCGTATACAGCTTTAATTGGAATGGGCTTAAATCCATATACGGCTTCAAAAGGTGCGGTACGTGCCATTTCGAAAGCGGCTGCGGCTGAATATGGTCAAAACGGGATCCGTGTCAATGCGATTTTCCCGGGTGTTATCGAAACTCCAATGACACAAGGTTTGGAAGAATCCAAGGAATTATTAGGAATGCTCATTAAGATGACACCGTTAGAACGTCTTGGGCAGCCCGAAGACGTCAGCAATGCAGTGTTATTCTTAGCATCAGACGAATCTGCTTACATTACAGGTGCAGAACTTGTTATTGACGGCGGTTATTCTGCAAGATAATCAATCTCCAGATAAAAAAGCGGACATCCCTGTAAGGCATTGCACTCAGGGATGTCCGCTTTTCTGTTATTTAATATCTTTAAATCGCTTATAGCCAAGGAAGCGCTGGTTCCAATAAGGAGATTCAACAGATGAAATTTCAATTCCGTTATTTCCTGCATGGATGAATTTACCGTTCCCTAAGTTAATTCCAATATGGGAAATTCCTGGACGATATGTATTTTCGAAAAATAGCAGATCGCCTTCGACAGGATCTTTAATGAATATGGAGCGATCATGCATGCCGATTGTATCTAATCTCGGAACTTTTACGCCCGCCTGATTGAAGACGTAATAGATGAATCCGCTGCAGTCAAATCCCGATGGCGTTACGCCGGCCCAAACATACGGAATACCTTGAAGAGGCATCGCTTTATTTACGATTTTATTCGACAATGCAGTAGAAGGCGCCGCAGTATTCGTCCCTGCAGAAGGCTTCGTTGATGCAACAGGCTTGTCCACTGAAGGAGCTTTTCCGCTATGCAATGAGTTAATGGAGGATACGGTCTTCGCATTTGCTGCTTTATTTTCGACAATTAATTTCTGGTTTGCTTTAATGGAATCTGTTGCAAGTGCATTTAAACTTTTCAACTCGTTTACGGTCAGCTTATGCTGATTAGCAACTTTCCAAAGAGTATCTCCGGGCTGGACTGTATACGTCTTTGTCGAAGCGTCTGCGCTGCCTGCGGAAATACTTGCCGCAAGTGCGATAGAAGCAATAGTTGCTAGAACTGTTTTCTTCATTCTGATTATCCCCTTTTGAAATATCTTTAGCTATTTCTACTAAGTTAGCAACTTACTAAATTCAACCAATAAACCTAGTATACCGAAGAAAAATTTGAAAATATACATAACTAAAGACTGATATTAAATGATTTTTAGTAGGTATAATTACTTTTTGGCAATTTTCACTATAAATTTGCGCGAAAATTGCTATAATAGAATTATTCACGATGTGTCAAAATACTATAACTTTATAGTGAAAAGGTGGTGCATTTTTGCAGAAACATGACGATATGACTCAAACCTTGCAAAAAATTGATGCAATACGCAAACAGCAAGAACAAGTATTCAAGATGGCTAAATACTACGCAGTAAGTGAAGAGACGATCAATAGTTTATTGGAGCAGATTTGCTTTGAAGTTTCGCATATTATGAAATGTCAGCGAGTCAGTATTTGGCTTTTCAATGAAGATCGCACGTGTCTCCTCCCGCAAAACGCCTATAATGAAGAAACAAAAGAGCACTACATCGATCGTGATTTTTGCATAGAGGAATTTCCTCTTTATTTTGAAGCAATTCAAAGTCAGCGGACGCTGGCTGCGGATGATGTCGGAAGCTGCCCTGCGACTAAAGAAATAGCGGAGAAGTATTTCAAATCTCCTGATCAGTTCGCCTCTTTGCTGGATGCCTGCATTATCCTCGGTTCAGGAATCGGCGGATTGCTCTGCTGCGAATCGAGAGAACGCCGCGAGTGGAATTCATTTGACCGCATGGTAGTATCAAGTATTGCGGATATGCTTTCTTTCCTTTTCGATCGCTTAAGCCGGATTGACTTTGAAGAGAATCTGCACCGCCTTGCTTTCGTTGATCCATTGACGGAGATGGAGAACTATAATGCATTTCTGGCTAAAACAGAAGCCCGTATTGCAGAAGTGGATAAGGGCCAAGAAGGTATTTTTGTCTATATGAATATCGATCAATTCATTGAAATCCACAGTGTGCTGGGTCCGGAACTGGCAGACAAAATCATTCGTGTAGTTGCTGATCGTTTTCTGCTGCATTTTGAAAAGCCGTATCATGCTGCGAGAATTGCATTTGATCACTTTGTTATTTTCATACCATACGGCGAAGGTGGAACGATATTTAAAAGGAAGATGGACAAGCTTATCGAGAAACTGCGGGAGCCGATCCTTGTCGCCAGCCAGGAGGTCTATCTAACCGTCAGTTACGGTGTCGCGTATTATCCCAAAGACGTTCTGACACCGATCGAAGGAGTACAGGCCGCCCGTTTTGCGCTCGAAACGAGCAAGCGCCAGTCTTCGAGAAAAAGCGTTGGTGTCTATAATGCCGATACCCATCAGCATATGAAGCAGACTATGATGTCCGAAATGAACTTGCGCAGAGGTCTGGATATGAATGAATTCAGACTCTTCTATCAGCCGCAAGTGTTATGTGAAACGGGCGAAGTGATCGGGTTTGAAGCGTTGATCCGCTGGCAGCATCCTGAACTGGGATTGATTTATCCTGCTGACTTCATCGAATTGGCGGAATCAACCGGATTTATTATATCTATTGGTGAATGGGTCATCCGCCAAGCGCTCGTGCAGCTGAAGCAATTCAAAGAATTAGGGCTGCATGATTTGACCGTTTCCATTAATTTATCGCCAAGGCATTTCCTGCAGCAGAGTCTGCCTGTTTATTTGGATACATGCATTCAAGAGGCACAGATCAATCCTCGAAATCTGCTGCTGGAAATAACGGAAAGCGTCGCGATGGAACGGCATGAAATTGTGCAGCAGCGAATTCATGAGCTTGCTGAGAAAGGCTTCTCCATTGCGATAGATGATTTTGGTACAGGATACTCTGCTTTTATTTATCTGCAGTCGTTCCCGATCAAACAGCTGAAAATTGACCGTTCATTCATTATGAATATCGCCCATAATGATAAAAGTCGTGCAATTGTCAATGCGATTATCCAGCTGGGCAAGACACTGGAGATCCGTACTGTAGCAGAAGGTATTGAAACAGAGGAACAATGGGACATCCTGAAAAGGAAAAACTGTGATGAACTGCAAGGTTTCTACTTCGCGAGACCTCTGAATGAAGCGGATATGCAGTCCCTGCTGACACAGATGCAAACGAAGCCGCAGCTGAGCCTGCCTGTAGTCAGTGTGTAAAAAAGGCCTTAAAAATCCACTATCGGATTTTTAAGGCTTTTGATTGTTTAAGAGCGTCCTATCGGCCAATCAAATGGAATCGATCCGGGAGGCGAGTGCTTAATAATATCAATCATTGGTATAGTATAAGCGAATAGAATCAAGGCGATGGTGATGCCAATCCACAAGTACCAGTTCTCCAGGATTTTCGGTGTTTTTTCAGCATCCATATCTTCTTCAGCGATCGGATAGTCTTCATAACCGCGCGGGGCGAAGAATGCCAGCTGAATAAAAATGTATACCATCAATATAATACCGGCGAATAAAATGATACCGCCTACCGCTTGTGCCACTTGATAGCTGATCCAAGTAGCAACCTGATCTCCGCCTGCATATTCAGAGAAGTTCGAACGGCGCGGACCGCCAAGCAGACCTTGAATGTGCATAGAAGTAGACATAATCATCATACCGACTGTCCAGATAATCGTTTGAATGATCCCTAATTTATTTAATTTAGGAGTCAGACGGCGGCCGGTCAAATGCGGAACCAGCCAGTAGGCAATACCGAAATACGTCAAGATGACAGTAGTTGCAACTGTTAAATGGAAGTGACCTGTAATCCAGATCGTGTTGTGCACAAGAGAGTTCATTTGGTGAGACGCGTTTATGATACCGCCGGCCCCGCCTGGAATGAACGCAACCATACCGACAAACGGCGCGAAGAAACGAACATCGCCCCAAGGAAGATTCTTGAACCATCCGAATAAAGAAGTGTAGCCTTTATTTCTGCCCGTTGTTTCAAAAGTTGCAAATAAAGAGAATGCAGTCATTAAGGAAGGAATGACTACCATGAAAGTCAAAACAACCTGAATGAACTTCCAAGTAGGGTCAATCCCCGGCTCAGTTAATTGGTGGTGGAAACCTACAGGAATCGAGAACATCAGCAGCAAGATGAACGCCAGTCTTGCCAATGAATCACTGAATAGTTTTCCGCCGATAATTTTCGGCAGCACTGCATACCAAGCCATATAAGCCGGAAGCAGCCAGAAATAAACAAGCGGGTGACCGAAATACCAAAATAGAGTACGAGTCAGCAAGACGTTGACTGTCGCCACGTAACCGAGTGACCAAGGCAAGATCAGGACGACTACAGAGTAAGCGACACCCAGTGATGCGACAACCCACATGATCATGTTAATGACAACCATGAACGCAAGCAAAGGAGACTTTTCACCTTTATGTGCTTTCTTCCATACATATAATTGACGGAAGTTTACGATAGCGGCGATCCAGCTGCCTATAATAACAAGTGCTAACCCAATATAGAAAACAGGATGTGCACGAAGAGGTGTATAGAATGTATATAATACGGAAGCTTCTCCTGTTAAGATCATCCATGCAGCCAAAACGGTACCGACCAGCATGACCCAGAATGATACCCAGCCCCACATAATCTGTTTATCAGAAATTCCTACAGTTTTCCCCATGAGAGAGAACTGGAATCCAATAATAAAGAAGGTCGTTAACACAAGGCCGAGAACTACGCCGTGTGTGGTTAAGATTGTATAGTAATCAATGTTAAACGGTAACTTGTATTTTCCTGAACGTACCAAAGTCTGGAGCAGTCCCATCATGCCGCCGACTAACAGCGAGACAAACGTGACATACATGAAGGACATATATAATCTTGATTCTTTTTTTGAGAATTTGAATAGTTCCATTGGTTAGTACACCTCCACTGTGCCGAACATTAAGTGGTGACCGATACCGCAATATTCATTGCAGACTACGGTGAATTCACCATCGTTTTTCATAACTGTTTCAAGCCGGCTGATATGTCCGGGCTCTACCATCATATTGACGTTCGTTCCGGCAACCTGGAAGCCGTGAACTACATCCTTGCTTGTAATCTGGAACAGAACAGTGGAACCTTTTGGCACTCGAATCGTCTTAGTAGGGCTGCCGTCCTCTTCTTTACCAAAGTCGTAGTTGAAAGCGGAAGCGACCATATTCACAACATATTTGCCATCGGCTACTTCAGTCAGACCAAGATTATCGGGCTGGAATGCTTCATTCGCTTCCACGTTTTGGGGATCAATTATTTCTATATGACTTTGCGGGTGAGTTCCTTTCCAGAACGCTGCAAAGCCGATGATGATTAAGAATAAGACCAATGACCCTAAACCAAACGCGAGCCATACTTTTTCAAATTTATGCAGATGCATAGTATTTCCTCCTCAAATGCTTTTGATTATCTAGATAAGAATAGACCGTAACTTGCGAACCACATGACCAGAATAGCAACGCCGACAATCATTACCATGATCAGCGTGCCTTTTAAATTCACATCTTCCTTCGTTTGTTTTTTCGAAGATACATCTTTTTTGCTCAATGCAGCCACCTCCTTGCTGAAGATTTAATCTTACGTTTATCTTAATCCTGGACGGTGAATAAAGAATTAGGGAAAACCCTATGATTTCCAAACCTCATCAAAAGTTCACAATATGTTCAACCACTTAACATCTATTTGACATACAAAAAGGCCTGCATTTATGCTTTAGACAGGCAGATGTATTGTCACATTACATAGTCAACTGCCTATCGTTTTCTGTCGAAGAGGTTTTTAAAAAGGGAAGCAGGGGAATGATAACTCAGACAAGTATTCTGCGTGAGGTAATTCTTGACCAGAAGTTTATTTAAAACTAAAATAAATAAGTAAAACTTAGGAAAGCCGGTGTATGTTTGATGGAAAATTTACAATGGATTACAGTAAGCAGCCCTGAAGAAGGCGCAAAAGAAGTCTACAGTATAATAGAAGAAGAGCTCCGCAATAACCGCCTGCAGGTTCTGGGACTGGCAACAGGCAGCACGATGATCCCGGTTTATGAGGAATGGACTGATTCAAATCTGGATTTTTCACAAGTGACAGCATTCAATCTGGATGAATATGTCGGCATCGATGCAGATAATCCGAACAGCTATGCTTATTTTATGAAAGAGCATTTATTCAATAAGAAGCAATTCAAAGAAACACATATACCAAACGGGATGGCGGACGATCTGGACAAAGAGTGCCAGCGTTATGAAGAGGAGCTGAACGCACACCCTCTTGATATTCAGCTGCTCGGAGTAGGGGAGAACGGCCACATCGCCTTCAACGAACCCGGCACATCGCCGGAGTCCGTGACGCATGTCGCGACACTCACGGATTCTACCCTGGGCGTCAACAGCCAGTACTTCGAAAACGACGATAAAATCCCGAACATTGCCTTGACGATGGGAATCTCTTCTATCATGAAGTCAAAAAAACTCATAATGGTCGCATTCGGCGAGAAAAAACGCGCGGCAATGGAAAAGCTCAAGTCCGGCGAAGTCACCACCGACTGGCCGATTACTAAATTATTGCGCCACAATGATGTAGTAGTCATTACAGATCTGAAAGTTGACTGACTACCATAATAAAACTGCCTCTTTCACATTTATTTGTGAAAGAGGCAGTTTTTTGTTTGTTTGTAGAAGGGATGTTGTAAGTGGATAATATACCGTTCCCCTGCGTTTCAGGCGGTCGCTTTCGGAAGGGCCTTCGGTGAGCCAAGCGAACAGCGAAGGGTTCGCTTTGCCGTATTTTTGCGCTCTTTGCAGAAATTAAGGCAATACATGGTTCCTTCTGCACAATATTTTCGTTCGCTCCCTTTAGTTGTCTCATCCTATCGGGCTGATCCTTCCCGAGTCGCCGCCTTCCACTCCGGTACACTAGTTTAGTTATAAACATATTTTAAGTAGTTTATCTTTGAAAAGTTCTGGTGTTTTCAATAATGAAGTTTCAGTTAATGCCCTAGCAGTGTAATTCTTTTAACAGCGTTAAGCTGAAATTTGCACAGTGTGGGACTAAGCAGTTCAACTCTCTATGAATTTTAAAGTATACTATTTATCTGACATTATGATTTTAAACATACGTCAAAGACTCTAACTTTGTTGAATACTGTCAGATATGTAGTAGTAGAAATTATGTAATAGTATTAAACAATTTGCCAGTGTACCGAAGTGCAGGGCGGCGACTCCCGGAGGATTAGCGTGACAGGTGAGACCCTGGACTGAGCGTAGCGAAGGAAGCGGCTCACCGCACGCCCTCGGGAACGCGTCCGCCCGGAACGCAGGGAAACGGTATCCTTTCTGCTCGCTCAATCTTTATCCCGGGAAACAGTCTTTCCGCATACAGTAAAATGTAAAAAAATGAATGTAATATTGCAAAGTGTTTCAAAAGTAACAGATATTACGTCTTCGACATAATTCTGTTACATAACTGTAATATAACTAGAGTTTGATAAATGATAAAGTTAATTCAACATAAGAGGTTAGCAAGTTACTAAAAAATACATATAATTATCGGAGGAACACATGAAGTTATTGAAGAAAACGTTTTCAGTTTTGGCAATGTCTATTTTATTACTCGTCGCTCCTTTCGCTGGACAAGCAGATGCATCTGCACATGCTACCAACATTACAAAAACTGCAACAAGCCTTACAGGAATCAAGTACCGTTACGGCGGCACAACAAAAGCCGGCTTTGACTGCTCAGGTTACGTCGGTTATGTATTTGCACAAAACGGACTGAAAGTAGCACGCACGTCAGGCGGCATGTACGCATCTGGACAAGCAGTGAAGAAATCCAACCTCACATCGGGTGATCTAGTATTCTTTAATACTGGCGGCCGCGGTGTATCGCACGTAGGTATTTATGTAGGGAACGGAAAATTCGCACATGCTTCCACATCTAAAGGGGTACGCGTAGACAAATTAAACGACCCATATTACTGGGGCAAGCGCTATGTTGGTGCGAAACGCATTGCAGGCGTGAACGCGGTAGCAGCTAAATAAAACAAACTACAGTTGGTCTTCCATTAAGGGAGGCCGATTTTTTTTGTCCTGTTATATATAGTTAACGCGCCAAACTCAAGCCAAGCCGAATCAAAATAACGGTCATACGCGCGAAACACAGCCTCAACCGAGCGTAACATAGATGCAACCGAACGAAAACCTCGTGCCAACGCGCCAAACCATCCGGCAGCCGCACCATTCAGCATAACAACAAAAAAAGAAGCTGCCCGGCAGTTATAAACTGTTCGGGCAGCTTCTGTCTATTCATTAGTTTGTAGAATCCTGCGGTACACGGATTGTCCAGCGTGAGAAGTCCGGCTCATCCTTTTTGATCAGTTCCGTCGGATAAATGAATGTCCACGGAGTCGTGCTGTTTGCTTTCACTGAAAGGGGAGGATCCAATTCAAATGTTCCCCGCGCTACCAATTCGCCGGTTGCGTCGATTAACTCTAATGGAAGCTTTTCGATATTGATCTGCTTCGAGTGACCGTTACGGACGAAGACAGAAGCGGCAATATTGCCGTCATCCTGTTTCTGAATTTGGAAGCCGGCGATGTTTACTTCACGCGGTTTCAATTTAGGAAGACCTGCTACCACTTCAGCCAGTGCTTCTTTTTGTTCTGCTGGAAGCTGTTCTTCCCATGAAGGAGCCAGTTCCAGTTGGTGCGGCATCATAGAATGCACATTGAACGCAAGTTTCCAGTTCTTAGAAGGGATTTCTTCTGCAAGCTGATCTTTCTGTTCAAATACGAATACCCATGGACGCGCACTGCGGGCCGGTATTTCGCCGAGTTCATTCAAATCAAATTCAGCGGAAGCTGCCGTGTTGCCGTCTTCATCTATCAACAGCAATTCGATAGAGCCTACCGTGATTGCCTGATCGAGTGAAGAACGGAAGAATGATTTGACGAGCCAGCTGTCATTTGCCGGCTCATAGTCTATATCAATTCCTGACAATGAAATTTGGTTCGGTTTTAATGGCTCCAGTTCATTTGCAAGGAAGCGAAAAACGTACTCCTGCTCCTGTGTCAGCGTCCATTCAGGATGAAGAGAAAGAGTTGTTTCGATATCTTCATTACCAGAAGCGTTTCCTGCATTTTCTAGAATTTCATTGGATTCCACTGTACTATCTAACCCGGTTTTGTCTGTCTTTTTAAATAGGTTGAAGAGTTTCATCGGGAAACCTCCTGTTCTTGTGTGTGTAATTGTTTCATGAATGCGATGATTTCGGACGCGATGTCACGGCGCAGACGCTGATAGTGCTTGGCGAATAACTGCAGGCCTTCGCGCTGATAAATACGCATCGGATCTTCTTGTCCGTATGAACGCAGTCCGATTCCTTCTTTAAGACGTGTCATGACTTCCAAATGCTTGACCCACATTGTATCGAGGTAGCCCAGCATGACTTGCGGAAGCAGTTGACTCACTTGTTCATTATCAGTGAATGTGTCGATAAATGCAAACAACTCTTCCATTCCTTCGTCATACTGCTTGAGAATATCAGCAGTCCTATCCAAGGAAGCCGGCAATTCGACAGGAGTCAGAAGCAGTGCATTCATCGTCCGCTCAATGCGGTCGAAATCCCAGTTATCTGCAACTTCATTATCAGGACAGCTGTCGAGCACGGCAAATTCAACAGTTTCCGAAAGCATTGTCTTCAGCTTCTCGAAAATATCATTTCCTTCGAGCACGCGGTTACGCAATGAATAGATTACTTCCCGCTGATCGTTGATGACGTCATCGAGTTTCAGATTGTATTCACGCATGGAGAAGTGGGCTCCCTCAACGATTCGCTGCGTGCGCTCAGTCAGCTCATGCACTTCAGGATTCTCCACTTTGCCAGTTTCATCGGTACGTACTTTGGTCAGGAACTTTTCCAGCTCTTCCGGAGAGAAACGGATGTACATCTCATCTTCCAATGAAAGATAGAATTGGCTTTCGCCGTGGTCTCCTTGACGGCCTGAACGTCCCCGCAGCTGATTATCCACCCGGCGGCTCTCGTGTTTTTCCGTGCCGAGTACAAACAGACCACCGTTTTCTTCCACGCCTTCACCGAGCACGATATCGGTACCGCGCCCCGCCATATTCGTAGCAACCGTAATATGTCCGTGCTGTCCCGCCTGTGAAATCAATTCCACTTCCTGTTCGACACTTTTCGCGTTCAACAGGTGGAAAGACAGACCTTTTTCTCTTAAGTGTTTGGCAACTTCCTCGGACTGCAGAATTGAAGTAGTACCGACGAGAACGGGCTGGCCTGTTGCGTGGCGTGCTTCGACTTCTTTTGCCACTGCTTTGTATTTTTCTTCAATCGTCCTGTAGACGAAGTCAGGTGAATCAATTCGCGCGCGCGGACGGTTAGTCGGAATTTGAATAACTTCCATATTGTACACTTCGCGGAATTCTTTATCCTGCGTCTTCGCTGTACCAGTCATGCCGCATAATCTTCTATACATACGGAAATAGTTTTGAATGGTAATTTGTGCCTGTGCTTTATTTTCATCCGTAATTTCGACGCCTTCTTTGGCTTCAATCGCCTGGTGCAGACCGTCAGATAAAGTACGGCCTTCCATAATACGTCCGGTGAACATATCGACCAATTCGATTTTTCCATCACGTACAATATAATCCACATCGCGTTTGAAGATGACGTATGCGCGGACGGCCTGGATAACGTAATGGTAAAGCGTTTGGTGATCCAGATCATACAAGTTGTCGATGCCGAATGCTTTCTCAACTTTTTCGATACCCTGCTCCGTCAATGAAGTCGCTTTTGTCGCATCGTCAAATTCGAAGTCTTCATCTTTTTTGAATCGCTTCGCAAGGCGTGCCGCAATATGATGCAAATCTGCATCCGCCTGCATTTTACCTGCTACGATCAATGGCGTTTTAGCTTCGTCGATCAGTACGCTGTCGACTTCATCGATAATAGCGAAATGATACGGCCGCTGCACTTTCTGCGAAGGATGCTGCACCATATTATCGCGCAGATAATCGAAACCGAATTCTGTTCCGACGCCGTATGTGATGTCCGATTGATAGGCCGCCTGTTTTTCAGGCCCCTGCATCATCGGGACGTTTAATCCGACAGTCAGGCCGAGAAAACGGTGGATCTGTCCAATCTGCTCATAGTCACGCTTCGCCAAGTAATCGTTGACCGTAATGACGTGAACGCCTTTTCCTTCCAGTGCCCGTACATAAGAGGGCAGGGAAGCGACAAGTGTTTTCCCTTCACCTGTCGGCATTTCGGCAATATTACCTTCTGTCAAAACAGCTCCGCCAATTAATTGGACATCGAAATGACGCATGCCAAGAACGCGCTTGGAAGCTTCGCGTACGACTGCGAATGCGTCAGGCATGATCTTTTCGATCGTTGCGCCGCCTTCCAGCTGCTCCTTAAATTGATCCGTCATACCCGATAAATCATCGTCTGACATGGCAATGTATTTAGGCTCAAGTGAGTTGATCTGCTCCACGATTTTGCGGTATTTACGCAGCTGGCGCTCACTCGTCCCAGTTTTTCGCTTAAAGATATTCAACATAAGTTAGACGCTCCTTTAATAAACCTCTATCTGAATGAGAGATTCCTATTCATTTTACCAAAAAGCCGTGCAAAAGACTATCTTTGAATAAAGCCTTCAGCAAAAGCGGTGAATGGCCAGTGAAGTTTGGGAATAGACAGCAAGAGAGGGAACTTCTTTCATCTAATAAGCGTCATAGTAGACACATAGAAACAGGCCGCCGCTCGCTGTATTTTACATTGCACGTTAGTTTGCAAGCGAGCTGTCAAGGGAAAGAGAACGGTAAGTACACTAAGTAGTGAAATCTAGCAGTAACCGTGCTATAATAAAATGCAATATGAACTTTATTGCTGATCGGGGAGGAAAGACATGTTATTCATCGCAATGGCTGCGGCTTTCATCGCTGCCGTCATACTTACACCACTTGTCATCAAACTCGCTTTTCGTATCGGTGCGGTTGACCGTCCCAATTATCGGAAAGTCCATGCGAGAATTATGCCTCGGATTGGTGGATTGGCTATTTTCGGTGCGTTTATTATTGGATATGCAATTTTATTGCCGCAAGACGAACATGTGAATGAAATCGGCTTTTTAGTCGGTGCATTATTGATCGTCATGATTGGCTTTTTAGATGATATGCTGGAAATAACAGCAAAGGCAAAGGCTTCGGGCCAGCTGGTTGCTGCGTTAGTTGTCGTCCTGTGGGGCGGCCTGCAAATCGAATTCATTAACTTACCATTGCTCGGACAGCTGGACTTCGGCTACATGAGTATTCCAATTACAGTTATCTGGATCATCGGCATCACGAATGCAATTAATCTGATTGACGGTCTCGATGGGCTGGCAGCAGGCGTTTCAACCATTGCGCTCATTGCGATTACTGTAATGGCAGCGATGATGGGGAACTTCTTCGTTGCAGCCACAGCATCTATATTGGCAGCCAGTTCGCTTGGATTCCTGATCTACAACTTTCATCCGGCGAAAATTTTTATGGGCGATACCGGCTCGTTATTCCTCGGTTTCATGATATCGGTACTCGCACTTCTCGGTTTTAAGAACGTCACAGTCGTATCTTTAGTGTTCCCGATCATCATGCTGGGTGTTCCGATTTCTGATACATTCTTCGCAATCGTCAGACGCGTTCGAATGAAGCAGTCAATCACAGCAGCGGATAAATCGCATTTGCATCACTGTCTCCTGCGAGCCGGTTTTTCACATAGACAAGCTGTATTGACGATATACGGAATCGCCATTTTGTTTGGATCGGCAGCTGTCCTGTTCTCGCAGGCGACCGTGTGGGGTGCATTACTGCTTCTGCTCGTCATGCTGATTGTCATTGAACTATTCGTTGAGTTAATTGGACTGGCAGGCGCGAACTACCGCCCGCTGTTGAATCTGGTCCGCATGATTGGTAAATAAGCAAGTAGACAAGCTTTCATCCGCATATATGGCGGCTGGGAGCTTTTTTATATGGCTCAAAAAAGCGTCTCGCTCATAAAACTTCCACAAGTGATCATACTAGTTCTGCAGGCGCTCATAGGCTCTGCGCTCGCGCTCCTACTGTCCCGCTTTGTGATCATAAATCTGCCGCCCGCGCTCATACGGCATTCTGGAATGATCATAGACGTTCAAGCAATATAAAAAAACGAGTGACGAAAACCACTTGGTTTCCATCACTCGTTTCTAGTAATATGAATTATTGATGTGCGACCTCGGAAGGTGTAGATGCCTGGTTTGTATCGAGCTCCGTCAGGGAAGAGGAGTCCGGGATGAGACCCAGGTGAGATTTTAAGATTTGTTTCGTATCTTCTAAATCCTGTTCATCCAGCTTGTAATAATAAACACCCGTAGACCAGTCATCATAACCGTTCAGGCTGAGTGTATCGACTTCCGGCATTCCGCTTTTGACGTATTCAATGAAAGAAAGCATCTGCTTTGACGTCATGTCTGTCTTCATATTATCGCCAAGTGCGCTGATCACATCGCCGTATTTCGTGATGGACTTGACAGAAGTTGCTTCCTTGATCATGGCCTGCAGAATCATCTGCTGGCGCTTGCCGCGTTCGATGTCACTGTCAAGTTTACGTGTCCGTGCTAAAGCGAGTGCATGGCGTCCGTCCAGACGCTGCATACCCGGCATTAAGTGGATGGCGTTTTTATCGTTTTCGTCTTTTTCAATTCGTTCATACGGTACTTCAACTTCGACTCCGCCCAGTGCATCCACTACATCGATGAATGCATTGAAGTTCATCTTGACGTAATAGTTGATCGGAATATCGAAAAGTTCTTCCACTGCATCAATGGAAGCGGCTGTGCCTCCGTAAGCATGCGCATGTGTGATTTTGTCTTTATAATTGACTTTTGGAATAAATACATACGAGTCACGGGGAATGCTGACGAGCTTTACACTTTTCTGCTTCGGATTCAAAGTGGCCAGTATCAAGGCATCGGAACGTCCGTGTTCTTCATTTTCTTTGCGGGCATCACTTTCATCCACCCCGACAAGCAGAATGGATACTTTATCTTTCGCCGGCTCCACACGCAGTTCTTTCGGTGTATCTTTCTCGGCAAGCGGTTCATAGGAACGGTCCAGGACATCTACTGTCTGGTTATGCAGTTTCGCGGCATACGCGGCACCCACTCCCACTACAGCAAGAAATAGGAATAAAAATATTTTTAAGAAGAGCCTGGTTTTTGATGAGGACTTCTTCTTTTTTTTATAATCTTTTCTTTTCATTATATACCTCCAAAGTGTACGGCGGGAAAAGCCGTCAGTGGCAAATCAAGCAAAAAACAGCCGGAAAGAAACACCTGTTCATCTTTAGTTACACCTTCTGCTATTATACCTGGTTTTTCAACAAACGTATAGTATTCAAACAGCAAATTCCAAAAACTTGTGACGGACCGCAGCCATTTCCGCCTGGCCGTTTGTCAGCTCCATCATCCAGTCTCTGAAAATCATTTCTTCTTCGACAGGAACATATAAAAACAATTGGACGTCCTCTTCATAGACGATCTCTTCTAAAGGGTAGTCAGACTGCCGGACTTCATTCTCGACTTTACCGAGCCATGTATAGTCTATGGAAGTTTTAATGAGTGCATGCAATTTTCGTTCGACAGCGCCTGTTGCGGCAATGCCTTCGGATGCAGCTTTTCCGTAAGCGCGGATTAATCCTCCGCCGCCGAGCTTGATGCCTCCGAAATAGCGTGTCACGACAATGACGGTATCTTTGAGATGCTGTTTTTTTAGAACCTCCAAGATTGGAACGCCGGCGGTCCCGGAAGGTTCCCCGTCGTCATTCGCTTTTTGGATCTGGTCATGTTCACCTATTATATAAGCCGAACAATTATGCGTAGCGGAATGATGCCGTTTCTTGATTTCCTGAATAAATTCCAAAGCTTCTTCTTCTGTCTCTGCCCGTTTGACAAATGAAAGAAAACGCGATTTTTGAATCACGAATTCACTTTCTCCAAAAAGATTGACGGTTTTATAATTCGCTCGCATTTGTCGTACCCCCTGCATTTGTAATATACTTATAATACTTTTACAGCATCTAGATGCTATACTGTATATGAGTGTATAAGTATTTAGGCTAAACTGCAATGCTGCTCACTTTGCTCATTTTTACATAGACAGGTGCGGGAGGGAGTAATTTTGAACGAGAAGGCGATTGACATCCATCAGATGGAGAAAATCTTTGGAAATATGGTACATGTAATGGATCAGTCAAAAAATGACATATTTCTAATCAGTGAGCAAAGCCGAAAAAGTTTTGAAGAGATGCAAAGGGAATTAGCTGAAGTGAAAGACAGCATTTCGCATGTCATCACAGAAGGCGATTATTTGGAAGATATGTCACGCCACTCTAGAAAACGCTTAGCGAACGTGTCGAAGAATTTTACTAATTACAGCGAAGACGAAGTGAAACAGGCCTATAGCATAGCAAATGATTTGCTTGTACGCGTCTCCATCAATAAAATGGAGGAAAAGCAAATGCGCGAACGACGTGATGAACTGGAACGCCGGCTTGCACTTCTGCTTTCTACAATTGAAAGGGCTGATCAACTTGTTAATCAAGTAACCACTGTGATTACTTACTTAACATCCGATTTGAAAAATGTAAGTGCGGCACTTGAAACGGCCCGTCACAAGCAGGACTTTGCCATTCAAATTATCCAAGCACAGGAAGAAGAACGTAAAAGACTGTCACGTGATATACATGACGGCCCGGCGCAGATGCTGGCGAATGTCTTGATGCGGTCAGGGTTAATCGAAAAAACATTCGTTCAAAAAGGTCCGGACAATGCACTGCGGGAACTATCCCAATTAAAAGAATCAGTCAGAGGGGCTTTATCTGAAGTACGCCGTATTATTTATGATCTGCGTCCCATGGCGTTGGATGACTTAGGACTTGTCCCAACATTGAAAAAGTATCTATCCACAATTAGTGAATATGAGGCTCCGCTCACCATTCATTTTCATAGCAGCGGTTCTGAAAGAAGATTTGATTCTAATTTTGAAGTAGGAATTTTCCGGATGATTCAGGAATCTGTGAATAACTGCATCAAGCATGCGAAAACAGATGAAATCTGGGTGAAAATTGAATGGATGCGTGATACTGTAAATATACTCGTGAAAGATCAGGGCTGCGGCTTTGATACGAATGAAGTAAAAGAAAAATCATTTGGTTTAATTGGAATGCAGGAACGTGTGGATTTGCTAAAGGGAGAAATGACAGTGAACTCGAATATTGGAGAAGGCACATCAATTCTTTTCCGAATCCCATTAGATGAATAATGATAAGTAAGGTATAGACTTGGAGGAACAGGAAATGGAAATAACAAAAATTTTAATTGTAGATGATCATCAATTATTCCGTGAAGGCGTGAAACGAATCTTGGATTTTGAAGAGTCGTTCGACGTAGTGGCGGAAGGGGACGACGGAAACGAAGTGCTTGGACTTTACGAGCAGAACAAACCGGATGTTGTATTAATGGATATCAATATGCCGCGCATGAACGGCGTGGATGCAACAGAGTTATTGGTGAAAGAACACCCGGATGCGAAGGTCATTATGCTGTCGATCCACGATGATGAGTCGTACGTGACACATGCGCTGAAAACAGGCGCTCTTGGCTATATGCTGAAAGAAATGGATGCAGATGCAATTGTGCAGGCGATTAAAGTGGTCGCTGCCGGCGGCTCTTATCTTCATCCGAAAGTAACGCATAACTTAGTATCCGAGTTCCGCCGTTTGAGCGAGAGAGAGCACAAAGGCTCTTTCCAGCAAAACGACATCCGCCGTCCGCTTCATTTGCTGACGAAGCGTGAATGTGAAGTACTGCAGCTGCTGACAGACGGACAAAGCAACCGGACAATTGGTGAGACACTTTTCATTTCAGAGAAAACAGTCAAAAACCACGTCTCCAGCATTCTGCAGAAGATGAGCGTAAACGACCGTACACAAGCAGTAGTCACAGCCATCAAAAACGGCTGGGTAGAAGTAAAATAAATAAAAAAACGAGAAAGGTCTTTTGCGAAAAAGGCCTTTCAGTTTGTAGATTAACAAGTTTAGTGGTTAGGGCTTTGTGGGCAATAAGTTTTGTCGATATAGGATGGCAGTAGGGGATTTGCGCTTCAGCCGGTACGCTTTCCGGAGGGCCCGCGGTAAGCCGACTTGGTCGCAAGCTCCCCAAAGTCGTCTTACCTGTCGGGCTGATCCTCCCGGAGTCGACCGGCTTACGCTCCAATCCTTATAAAATGTGCAATGTTACTTGGTCTGCTCATTGAATTTATTGCGTGAACTTATTGTTGACCACGATAATTTTATGAGTACTCCAATACAAAATCCTTTGCTTGCAGAATCCACAAGGCTATGAGAAAAGGACTTCTTCATACAAAGTCTTGAAAACAAAGCCAGTTGACCGTAGTGCAGGGCGGCGAAAAGCAAAGATGTGCTCCCAACGCTACGCTTATGCTCGCAAAAGCCGTTCTTCGTTACGGCTCTTCCTGCGGGATTCAGCGCGAGTGATGAGACCCTGGACGGAGCGCCAGCGGAGGAAGCGGATCCGCGCCCCACGGAAAGCGTCCGCCTGGAACGCAGGGAAACGGTATCTTAACCACCTACTCACTTTCTCACTAATTCTTGTCTACAAACTGAAAGGTCTTTTGCAGAAAAAAGGCCCTTTTCTCCGTTCAGGAGGCAGCAATGAAAAAACAATTAGCAGCAGCATCCATCGCCCTAGCGCTAGTATTGGGTGCGTGTAATAAAGCAGAAGAAACGAACCCGAATGATGTGGAAAACGGCGAAGCAGCTCCGGGCAGCGGAGCGATTGATCATGGTGTCGACGATAAAAAAGTCGGCTTCAGCATGTCAGGCGACCAAGTCGAAGAAGCGGCAGATGTGCCAAAAGAGGAAAAAGAAAGCATTCTTTCAGCATTCGACCACTATATCGAAACGCTGAATAATAAAGACGTGGACGGCTATCTTGCTACACTTTCCACAAAAGGCTATGACGAGGCAGAAGAGCGTAAAGCAATGGAAGAAATGCTCGAAACTACAGACATTCAGCGTGAAGCGGACAATAAAACTATCGTAAAATATGCCGAGGAAGAAGCACAGGTATTTTCGACTTTGAAAACAACGCTGATCGACACGGCAAGCGGTGCGGAAAACATTGCAGACGGACGCCAAGTAACCGTCTTCCATAAAGAAGACGGCGCATGGAAAGTATTCTCGATCCACTTCATTGGAGACGATCCGGCGAAGTAAAGTAGAAGGCTGTTGCGGATAGTCATGCAGATGACTGCCTGCAGCAGCCTCTTTTTTATCCTGGCAACTCCAACAAAAATTCCCACCTGAAACTTGCTTGCTTTTCCTGCGTGTACAGATTATAATCGGTATACGAACACTAGTTCTTACAGGAGGCGAAGCACATGCCTTTAATCCCCACGGAAGCATTGCCCTATTTAGAAAATCATATTTACCTGCCTATGCTGCTGACAATTCTTGAAAGAGACCGGCAGCTTGTAGAGCAAATGCCTTTCAAATTAAAAAGCCCTTACCTCAACTTAGTGGACGACACGATGAACGCTGTCAGTGCAGATCTCCAGAAAACTGCGATTTACTTACGCCGGCATAAAATGAAAGTCATCCGCAGATCAACAGATGAATTATTCACTGAATACCTATTTCTGCATGACGGCTACGAAGATTACCGGCGTTATTTGAATGTGCGGCTTCGAAACCGTTCTGAAGAACTCCTGAATCAGTATCTCAGGAAATTGGGGAGTCAGAATGTTTCGGCTCCATGACCATCGAATAGGAACTGCGCAATTCCTCCTGTGCATTATCAAACCGCTGAGAGAGCACATGAGACAATGTCACTTGGCGATACACGGTATTCATTGACGTATTCAACAGCAATTTTGCATTCGTCTTCAGCACGAGAGACACTCCGTCTTTATGCGGGTGGGCATCTTTGACCGCGTGAAAGGCAATCCATGTATTCTGGTGCAGTGATGGTGATAATAAAGGGAAAAACAATAACGGTTTATTATGTGAGTGAGTTAGCATGATGGGTGGTTTATGCCGTTTCTTCAAATCTTTTTTGGAGCTTTCAATGATCGCTTCGAGGTTGGTGCGGTAATGAGCGCAGGAGTCTCGCATGATTTCCAGCGGAGTCTTTTCGACGAAGAACGTTCGGTTGCTTTCAATGACTTGCGTGAAAAAAGGATTAGGATGTTTTCCGCTCAGTAATGCGAAAGTATGAAACGTCACGATATAAGAAGATAAAATCTGTTCATGAACCATAGCATTCCCTCCAGTTTTTATAGGCCGATATACGTATGATCTCATTATATGACAGAAAAATCAAAAATCAACAAGAAAAGTAGAGAAACAAGTAATAAGGTGTATCTTTTTTACTGATTGTGCCCAATGATATACGAGCGAAACGATCCACACTTCAATTAAAAATCCTGCAAAGTCGAGAAACGAAACCCGCACATATTAAATCCACACACTGCCAACATGCACGTGACAGGTTGTCAAGCACATGTTTTGATGAAGAGCCAAGAAGAAAGTGCAAAAAATGCGGAAGAGAAACAAAAGAAGAGCGATAACAATGGTTGAAAGAGCAAGCTGGAGAGCAAGAGAGTTTACCCTTAATGGGCTAGTATTACGGTTTACTTGAGAATATTATTTTATTGCTGGAGATAAAAATGGTTGATCTATATTTATCGCTAGACCAAGTGACAAAAAATAGTTACTCTCTTATCACAGAAAAGTCCGTGCTATTCTTAAAAAATACATACAAGCAGTACACACGACGTACACAGGAGTCTTCTATACTAGGTTTACATGGTCCAGTTGGAGGTGTAGAAGAATGAAGCCATATTAGTATCCATGTCCCATAGTGAAAGAGGGCGTGGATAGATGCGGAGAGGAAAACCATGAAAAGAAATCTATTGTTAGTTGAAGATGACTTGCTGATGCGTGAGTTTATCACGGATTATTTCAAGAAGGAACAATGGGACGTGTATGAAGCCGGAAATGGTAAACTTGCACTCAAGATTTTTGAAAGACATTCCATTGATCTGATTGTGCTGGACATTATGATGCCTGAACTTGATGGGTTTTCAGTATGCAGGCAGATTCGCAGGAATTCAAATGTTCCAATTATCATGATCACAGCTAGGGCAGATGATGAAGATCAATTGAAAGGGTTCGAGCTTGGTGCGGACGAATATGTCACAAAGCCTTTTAGCCCAAGAGTATTAGTAGCTCGTGCGACTACACTGTTGAAACGAACGGAAGGTACGATCGGTCAAGAGGGAAATCTACTCACCTTTGGCAGGCTGGTGGTCAATAGAATGGCCCATACTGTTTCCTTGGAGGGAAAACCGATATCTTTGGCACCAAAAGAATACGAGTTACTTCTTTATCTTACCAGGCATTATGGAAAAGTGTTGTCACGTGATTCTATTCTGAATGCTGTGTGGGGCTATGATTATGAAGGTGATTTGCGAACGGTAGACACCCATATTAAAAAATTGAGAGCGAAGCTTGGTGCAGAGGGCCGATATATCTGTACAGTCATCCGTGCAGGATACAAGTTCGAGTTGGAAGGATGAGGAGACAGGGGGTCGTCCTTAAACTTTTTGCTGTCACGACTAGTTTGATCTTGATTGTATTTTCAATTGTCATGATTGCAGAAGGACTTTTTTTCGAGCGGTTTTACCGAACGTCCAAAATCCATACTCTAGAGCAGAATATAAGTCGCTTTGAGGAACAATACGACCAAGTAGAACACGATCATCTGAAGTTTTCACGGTTACTCGGTGCATTTATGAATGAGACCGATACGAGTACTTCACTCTTAAATCAAAGGTTTGACCAGATAATTTTCAATCCTTATTTTTTAGTGCTGCAAACAGACCATAAGATCGTCACTGTTCCTTTGCCTACGGACGGAATGGAACATGACGCGCTTCCAAAGGGAATTCAAATTGGCGATCCATTGGTAATAGACGGTATTTTTATGGACGAAGATGATACCGTCATGCAACCTATTACTATTCAGAAGGATCAAACGGAACTCACAAAGGGGTTAACACGGGTGCAAGGGAAGATTATCGATCTGATGGTACCTGAGCATCGCTCATATAACCCCCTCTATCAGGATACGCTGATCGACGAAGCTCTCCAGGAATGGATGCCCAAGTTAGAGCACTATCAATCCCGCTTGCAAGAAGGGGCGGCTGTTCATTTGGAATGGGTAGATAATTGGAGTGGTGTTCCATATGCGATTGTAATTCAACCGCTAGCAACTGATGAGCCTACTGCTCGTTATTTATTTGTCATGACTTCTCTACAACCAGTTGGGGAAGCAGTCGATATACTTAAGAAATACTTTGTCTATTTGGCACCTATGATTCTAGGGCTCGTTACTATTTTGTCGATGATTTATTCCAGAATTGTAACTCGTCCATTAGTTACACTCAATCATGCTGCTGCACGTATTGCTAACCTGGATTTCACTGGAGGCCCTGGAGTTGACTCGAAAGATGAATTCGGAGAGCTGTCCCATAATCTTAATGTGATGTCTCAGAATCTGGACACAGCCTTACAGAAACTGACTAATACAAATGATAAGTTGCAAGCGGAGATAGAAGAAAAACAACGGTCAGAACAACTTCGGAAAGAACTGATTGCTAATATATCGCATGAATTAAAAACTCCATTAGGCATTGTGAGAGGATTCGCGGAAGGATTGCAGGATGGAGTAGCGAATGACAAAAAAGAACGGTATCTGGATCACATTGTAAATGAGACAGATCGGATGAATGCATTAATCATGGATATGCTGGAGCTCTCCAAATTTGAGGCCGAGGCGATTCAATTAACATGTTCAAACTTCTCTATGACAAAACTGGTTCGAAATTTAGTGGATTCGTTCTCTCATCAAATGAAAAGCAGGCGCATTCAGTACAAGTTGAATCATCAAGAGGAACAATACGTCACGGCAGATTCCAGAAGAATCGAACAGGTCATTCTGAATTTAATGAGCAATGCCATACGTCATGCAGTGGAAAACAGCGTCATCACAATTACCATCGATCGGGATTCTTCCGGAAAGATACTTACAGTCATTGAAAACACGGGGTCGCCGATTGCTGAGAACGATTTAAGCAGAGTATGGGACCAATTCTACCGAATTGAGCGCTCTCGAGATCGGAAATCTGGAGGCACGGGTCTGGGACTATCTATAGTCAAACACATCCTGGAGCTCCATCATAGTGAGTTTGGTGTGATGAATACGAATAACGGAGTCGCATTTTCTTTTACTTTATATGAAAGCGGAGGAGAACTACATGAATAACAAAAAATACGGCTATATCGTTTCAGTATTATTCGTGCTTCTTATGACGAGTGGTTGTGCCTCGGGAAAAGAACCTGACGCATCGGATACCATCCATGCGAAGCCATCTGAAACCAATCAAGGCAGTCCTACGAAAGTAGAAGATGCTAATACAGATCCTCAGAAGGAAGTACTCATCATTATTGATCAGACGCCAAAACCGACTGAGGGCAATAGTTTCGATTTCGTCGTGAAGCAGGTACCGGAAGGATTTACGCTAGCTGAAATGGAGTGGAATTCCAAGAAACACCGTATCGTCAATACGGTTCTAGAAGCCAAAGCACATGGTGCTAATGGGGAAGACGGATTTTACATTAGTGGAAACGGACAATTTTCAGGATTTATCTATCCAGACACGATGAGAGGGGATGAAGGAGAAGTTGTCTTCCGATTCACCAATTCGAAAGGTAAAGAAGTAAAGTGGAAAAAGAACTTGACGTTGATGTTTCTAGAAAAAGAGGAGAATGCAGCAGATGGTGTTATTGCTGACGATAAAGAGGCCGTGAAAGCGGAGCCTATGAAGGAAATTCTCGTCATTATTGACCAGACACCAAAACCGACTGAGGGCAATAGTTTCGATTTCGTCGTGAAGCAGGTACCGGAAGGATTTACGCTAGCTGAAATGGAGTGGAATTCCGAGAAACACCGGATTGCCGATACTGTCCAAACAGCAAGGGAGCACGGGGCGAATGGAGAAGACGGCTTTTACATTAGTGGAAACGGGCAGTTTTCAGGGTTCATCTACCCGGATACGATGAAGGGTGAGCAAGGGGAGGTTGTTTTTCTATTCACTGATGGCAAAGGAAAAAAGGTAAAGTGGAAGAAGAATGTAATATTGAATCCCTCAGCAACTTCTCAGAAAGAGAGTAAAAAGGAAGTTGTCGCTGAAAATCCACAAGAGACGCTTGAGATCTATATGCAGGCTATTGCGAGTCAGAATGCCGAAGCAATTGTCGGGTTATATGGAGGGAGCTATCAAGGGCTCAGGAACATATTTCCTGAAACTGATGCCAATGATAATTATGAATTAATTAAACAGTATCTGGAACTAGGGCCTAAAATATCATTAGAAACGATTTTGAGCAGGACCGAAGTAAGCAAAGGCGTGTATACGTTTGTAGTAGCATTCAAAAATGAAGATGGCACGAGATTCCAGACAAGGGAGTTCGACACGATTACTGCTACTTTTACGTATACAGTTAAAAAGGTCAATGGCAAACTGAAAGTGATGGAACTATCCCCCTACCAAGCTTAAGTTGTGATTCATCAAAAAGAATCTGAAATATAAATGACATCATCAAAAAGGATGATGTCATTTACAAGGAGATTATAACAGTCTAATATTCTTTTACATTAACCATATTTTCTGCAATTAGTTTAAAATCTTTTTCACTTATCTCGAAATGGCCAAGTCGAAAAGAATAACCCCAGTACTTTGTGCTTTTAATAAATGAAAGTTGTGAAATTAATGGACGAATTGACGTTTCTTTACAAGAAATAAAACCAATATTTCTACGGAAAGGTATGAAATCACCCATCTCTACCTGGTAAACATTATCATCAATCACCTTTCCAATAGCAGTGAATTTTTGATGCAGAGTTCTTTCTTTAAAAGTCACCTTTGGAGAATAATAAATAATCCAATCACCAGTGCTCATCTTTTTTAAAGGAGCTTGTTTACCATGACAAAGTTGAGCAAACTCACCCTGAACTGCATCCATCACATGGTCTCGTGAAGCAACGCCAATCCAATATCTTTTATTATGCATCAGAGTTAACACCCACAACTATCAGAAATGTTGACGCCTTGAGAAGAGTCTGAAACAGGGAAGTTCATTTCTTTCCATGCTGCAATCCCACCAGTCAACTCTTTCACTCTATATCCATCTTCTAATAAAAACTTTGCAACTTTGGCTGCAGTGTTACACCAGACATCCCAACAGTAAACAATAATTTCCTTTTCTTTTGGTATTTCATGTAAACGATATTGCAACTCTTGTTGAGGGATAACATTAGCATCCTTAATTGTTAAACTTCTAACGTGAATTGGGCCATTTCTAACATCAATCAAAAAGTATTTATCTGGATTCATTTGTGTTGATTTTAAATAATCCATAGGGCTAATTGTTGCTTCCAAACGTGCATTAAAATAATCAAGCGCGTGCATAAATTTGTTACCTCCCATTTTGTAATGTACTCCAAATTTTAACAAGCATATCCTTTAGCAGTTTTCTTTCCTGATGATTTAAAGGCGCTAAAACTTCTAGTTCCGTATTGAGTAAAAACTCCCAACGTGATTCTAATACATCATTACCTTTTGATGTAAGCAAAAGGCTATAGGACCTTCTATCATTAGGATTCCTTGTCCTCTCCACGAATCCTGAGTTTTCTAAATGATCGATATGACTTACCATTGTCGTCCGATCAATTTGCAGTTTTTCAGAAATGTCTTTTTGTGATGAGTAAGGATTTCCTTCGATAAATAGAAGTACTCCATATTGTCTAGAGTTAATACCATATGCAGCAAGTCCTTCAGCGAACTTGGTTTCCAACTGCTGAACAACCTTTCCAAGTAAAAAGCCATATGATTGGTTCCATTTCTCCAAAATTAATATTCACCTCCAACGATAGTCAGTCGATTATATAATCAGTTTAGCTGATCAATAATTTTATTTCAAGCCTTTTGTTCTTAAAATAAAAATAATGTAGTGAGTTCCTGCATGATTATAGGGAGGGCTGCAACAATGAAGAAATATAATTAGCAGTTTCAGTTGGTGAAAAAGTTTACTTAAATAAATAGGTGTGATTGTCGGTATGATACGCAAAGATATAGTTAACACAATATCGGTCGCGTGTAGTAGTTATTCTATATATTTAACCGAAAAAAACTGCCTGCCCTTATTAAAAGGCAGACAGCATCAGTTTACGACTGGAATTCAATCGCCGCGGCACCGAGCGTTTTCGCAGCAGCAAGCATCGCTGTTTCATCAAAATCAAAACGCGGATGGTGATGAGGATAGGCATTTTCAGGTTTTGCACCTGTAAAGAAGAAGGTTCCCGGAACTTTTTCCAGATAGTACGAAAAATCTTCTCCGCCCATCTGCGGCTTCATTTCTTCTACGCCGCGCAGGCCGGGAATCGTTTCTGCCACAGATTTAAGAAACTCTGTCTCTTTTTCGTGATTGACGACTGCAGGATAGCCGCGGGAGTAGTCGACTGTAATTTCACAATTATTCAAGACAGCCGTGCCTTGTACAACCCGGTGAATTTCCTCTTCCATCAGATCCCGGAGTTCCGGCGTGAATGTCCGGACCGTTCCCGTCATTACCGCCTGATCCGCAATGACGTTAAAGGCATTGTCTGAAATGAATGAGCCGACCGAAAGCACGGCGGATTCAATTGGATCCACACGCCTTGAAACAATCTGCTGCAGGTTCATGATTAACTGTGCGCCGATAACGATGGCATCTTTTGTTTGATGAGGAGCAGCACCGTGCCCGCCGGCCCCCTGGATTGTAATATGGAATTTGTCAGGTGCAGCCATGACCGGACCCGAAGCATAATAAATGACGCCCGACTCGTACAGCGACCATAAATGGGTGCCGAAAATCACGTCGACGCCGTCAAGACAGCCGTCTTCTATCATGGAGACAGCGCCGCCCGGAGCAAGTTCTTCTGCATGCTGATGAATAAAAACATATTCGCCTGAAAGATCTTCCCGCATTTCATGCATGGCCTTCGCCAGCTGCAGAAGGGCCGCAGTATGTCCGTCATGTCCGCAGGCATGCATCACACCGGGCACTTGAGAAGCGTAGGATGTTTCTTTTTGATCCTGAATCGGCAGTGCATCGAAATCTGCACGCAGCGCGACCGTTTTGCCGGGCTTCCCGCCTTTCACTTTCGCGATCAGTCCATTGCCGCCCACGCCTGTGCGCACCTCAATGCCCAATTTATTATAAAAATCCGCCAGATAGGCAGCAGTCTTTTCTTCTTTGAACGAAACCTCTGGGTTCATATGCAAATAGCGGCGAATTTCCACCATATCACCGTAGGATTTTTCTAGTTTCTCAAACAGCAGTTCTTTCATGATCATTCTCCTTTCTCTTGCCGATTGGTCCAGTCTGTATAGTGTTCATTATAGCAAGGAGGCGGAAGGCAAGCAAACCAAGGAATTGAAAGATTCAGACAGCACAAAAAAGAGACTTGACGCGTATGTGTCAAATCTCTTCGCTGCTTTCATTCAAATTTCATCAGTCGGTGTAGTATAGGTGGCGGTGTAGGGAGCACTTGTGAAAATATGCAGCGCAGCGCCGCCTTGATCTTTGAAATCACCGGGATTGGAAAGCTGATAGCCGGGTGAATTGTGCCAGAGGTCGTAATGACGTTTGTCGCTCCACTCCGTCAGAACAATATACGTATCTGAACCGATCGGACGCAGCAGTCTGAAAGCCTGGAAACCGGGCATGTTTACTAATTGATCGCCGGTCATTTTGTACGTATGCTCAAAAATCGGTTTCCCTTCATCAGTGACTGCGACATTATCCATTGCAAAATAGCCGTCGTGCGTAAGATCTCCTGCGGTTCCGACGACTTCATATTTTCTCGGCGTCTGGAAAACAGACTTGCCGTTTGTTTCATGCAGCAGAAGCGTGCTGCCGCCTCCATTCATTAAGATAATAGATTCATCAACGTACTGGTCCCGTACTTTTTCCATAAAATCCATCGTTCCGGTTGTCATATAAATATACATAAATCATTTCCTCCTTTGACTAGTAACAGTGTTGTGAGCATATGCGTGAAGATATCTGTCCTGTTATGTATTGTATATAGTAATTAATTCCCCTAAATACTTCAAATCAAACACGGAGTGAGTCTGTTATCGAAGAATGATTGTCTAAAAAATGACGAAGTGCCGCTCGCGGTAAGCACAAAATTATGACAAAGGGGCAATTCGCTATACATTGACTTGTCAACGGTTTATGATGATTAACGGATAATAATTTACTGATTGAATAACGTAAAATAACGGAAAGAGGGTTCGGTGAATATGACAGCGTTTAATGATACATTGCTTCGTGCTGCCAGAGGAGAAAAGATTGAGCATACTCCGGTATGGTTCATGCGCCAGGCGGGACGTTCGCAGCCGGAATATCGTAAAATCAAAGAAAAGTACTCCTTAGAGGAAATCACACATCAGCCTGAGTTATGTGCGTACGTAACGAAGCTGCCGGTGGATCAGTATGATGTCGATGCAGCCATTCTGTATAAAGATATTGTGACGCCATTAGTGGGAATCGGTGTGGATGTAAAGATTAAATCAGGCGTGGGACCTGTCATCTCGAATCCGATCCGCTCTGCTCAGGATATCGAAAATCTGGGAGAGTTTTCTGCGGAAGAGCAAGTGCCGTATGTATTGGACACGATCAAACTTCTTACACAGGAGCAGCTGAATGTGCCGCTGATCGGTTTTGCGGGCGCTCCGTTCACGCTTGCGAGCTATATGATTGAAGGCGGACCGTCGAAAAGCTATAACCTGACGAAATCTTTCATGGTATCTAAACCTGAAGCCTGGTTTGCATTGATGGATAAACTTGCGGATATGACGATTACGTATATCCAGGCGCAAGTGGCGGCGGGAGCCAAAGCGGTACAAATCTTTGATTCGTGGGTGGGAGCGCTCAACGTCTCGGACTACCGGATTTTCATTAAGCCGACGATGACGAAAATCTTCACTGAGCTTCGCAAATTACACGTTCCTTTGATTACATTCGGTGTAGGCGCAAGCCATCTGGCGAATGAATGGCATGATCTGCCTGTTGATGTGGTGGGACTGGACTGGCGTTTATCGGTTAAAGAAGCAGGGGAACGCGGATTGACAAAGACGCTTCAAGGAAACTTGGATCCGTCTATGCTGCTTGCAGACTGGCCGGTGATTGAAGAGCGCGCGAAAATCATCGTGGAGCAAGGCGTCGAACACGGCAGCCATATCTTTAACTTGGGGCACGGGGTATTCCCGGAAGTGAATCCGGCAACACTGAAGCGGCTGACAGCTTTCGTTCATGAGTACAGTGCGCAATTGCGGGCAAAATAAAATCAAATTTTTGAGGTGATACAGATGACAAAGAAGAAAATGGGCTTACTTGTAATGGCTTACGGCACACCGAATTCATATGAAGACATAGAATCTTACTATACGCATATCCGCAGAGGCCGTCCGCCGGCACCTGAACAACTGGAAGATTTACGCAGCCGTTATGAAGCAATCGGCGGGATATCTCCGCTGGCACGCATTACGGAAGATCAGGCGAATGCGCTTGGCAGTCATTTGAATGAAGTGCAAAGCGATATCGAGTTCCATGTGTATATCGGCTTGAAGCATATTGCACCGTTCATTGAAGATGCAGTCCAGAAAATGCACAATGACGGAATCGAAGAAGCTGTGTCGATTGTTCTGGCACCTCATTTCTCCACATTCTCTGTGAAATCCTATAATGGCCGCGCGAAAGAAGAAGCGGACAAGCACGGGATTCGTCTGACATCAGTGGAAAGCTGGTATAAGCAGCCGAAATTTATTGAGTACTGGGCGAATCAGCTGCGCCAGACTTATGATGCGATGGACGAAGCGGAACGCGAAAATACATGCTTGATTGTATCAGCGCACTCACTGCCCGAAAAGATTTTGGCGAACGGCGATCCATATGCCGACCAGCTGAAAGAAACAGCAGAAATGATTACAGAGGCAGCAGGCGTAAAAACATACGCGCTCGGCTGGCAGAGTGAAGGGCAAACGGGCGAACCTTGGCTCGGGCCTGATGTACAGGATTTGACGCGTGAATTATTCGAAACAAAAGGCTATCAATCATTTGTCTACACACCGGTTGGTTTCGTGTCGGACCACTTGGAAGTGCTGTATGACAATGATTACGAATGTAAAATAGTTTGTGATGAAATCGGCGCAGCGTATCACAGACCGGCCATGCCGAATACGGATGCTTTATTCGTAGATGCGATGGCGGATGCGGTGCTCGATAAATTGAACGAAGCGAATTAAATGCAGCAGGATCGGAGTGACGGAGGACATGAGTGAACGAAAAAAAGCAGTCATCATCGGTGGAGGCATTACAGGACTCTCAGCGGCTTATTATATGCAGAAGGCAGCTGAAGAACAAGGATATTCTCTTGATATTACCTTGATTGAAGCGTCAACTGAACTGGGCGGGAAAATCCAGACAGTCCGTCGAGACGGCTATATTATCGAACGCGGTCCCGACTCCTTTCTGATCCGTAAGAAAAGTGTTGATCAGCTGGCGGAGGATCTTGGCATTGCTGATCAGCTCGTGCGAAATGCGACAGGGCAGGCCTATATTTTACTGCAGGATGAAATGCATCCGATTCCTGCAGGGGCGGTAATGGGCATACCGACAGAAATCAAACCTTTCATTACGTCGGGGCTGTTCAGTCTGACGGGCAAACTGCGTGCGGCAGGGGATTTTGTGCTGCCAAGGTCTGAAGTGACGGGCGATCAGTCGCTGGGCCACTTTTTTCGCCGCCGCTTCGGGACAGAAGTAGTGGAAAATCTCATTGAGCCGCTGCTGTCGGGAGTTTACGCCGGCGACATCGATCAAATGAGCCTCGAATCGACATTCCCGCAATTCTATGAAGTGGAAAAAAAGCATCGAAGCCTGATTGTAGGCATGAAAAAAACAACACCTAAGCAGCTGCCGCAAAAAAACAGCCACAGTTCCAAAAAGGCCGGGGCGTTCCATACGTTCCGAAATGGACTGGAATCGGTAGTAGAGGCGCTTGAAGAACAGCTGGCTGATGTGGAAATTTTGAAAGGCACACGTGTGACGAAGCTGGACAAGCAAGACGGCCGGGCCATTTTGAAGATGAGCGATCAGCAGCAGCTGGAAGCGGACGCCGTCATTTTAGCCACGAGTCATTCCGTTGCGAGTCAGCTATTCGAGCCGTACGGTTTATTGAAGGAACTCGGTACGATCCCGACGACTTCTGTCGCCACGGTAGCACTCGGTTTTCCAAAGGTAGCAATGAAACGTGAAATAGACGGCACGGGATTCCTTGTGCCGCGCAGCAGTAATTATTCGATTACCGCGTGCACACTCGTTGACCGCAAATGGCCGACTACAACGCCGGATGATAAAGTATTAATCCGCGCGTTTGTCGGACGCCTCGGGGAAGAAGCGATCGTTGATTTGCCGGACAGCGAAATCGAGAAAATTGTCTTGGAGGATCTGCGCCAAATTCTTGACCTGGAAGGACAGCCGGAATTCTGTGTGATCACACGCTGGAAAGATGACCGGCCCCAGTATCGGGTCGGACATAAAGAGAAAATAATTCGCGCACGGCAGGAACTTCAGACGCAGTTCCCGATGGTACAGCTGGCGGGGGCGTCTTATGACGGCGTCGGCTTGCCGGATTGTATCGATCAGGGAGTCGAGGCGATGGAGAATGTACTGTCGCAGCTTTTTACTGAATAAGAACCAGGCTGTCCGGCAAGTCATTGAATGATGACTTGCCGGACAGCCTTTTTTGTTTGGACATTTTCTGGTTTTTTGGCCGGATGATCATTGGATTGTGTCAGGTGATCATAGTCCGTGCTAGAATGATCATACAGAGTGGCCGTGCGCTCATTGGGGTCTGCGGAGTGATCATGGACGCCGGCGCTGTGATCATGCTGCCCCGCAGGTGATCATAGCCTGTGCTAAATGTGCGGTGGACCAGCGGATTGGCTCGCAGAACGGGGTGAATGGCGCGCGATGACGCCGGTAACGCGCGGCAAACGCAGCCTTTGGTTCGCGGCAGCGGCTTTTAGGTGCGGTTGAATGAATGATTCGCGCGGCAGTGCACAGTTTTTCCGCGCAGACGTTAATTTTAGGCATAAAAAAAAGCGAATATCGAAATATCCGCCGAATGAAAGTTTTATTTATTTTACGTTGCAGTGATCACAGTGATTAGAGTAGCACTCGTGCTGCTCTTCGATGTCGTTTCCACATGTTACACAAACCTTCGCCGGCAAGTTTCTGAAAAACTCTACAATACTTTCTACCATAATATATACATCCCCTTTGGTTGTTGTTGTATAACTCCTTGCTATATTCATAGTGTATTATAACAGGGTGTAAAAGTCAACACTCGCCATAAATTTCTGTTAAACTGGATTCAGGCCTTTCGTGACGCGCTTCAGTGAGGTTTTAGAAGTTCTGAATTGTGAGAATTCATTAAAAATAAATGTGACAAAATTGTGAGGAGTGTGTAAATATGAAGTTTATCGATAATAAAGGTATCACAGATCCGCGGATTAACCTGGCGATTGAGGAATATGTGCTGCAGACGATGGATGTGGACAAGGATTCGTACTTGCTGTTCTATATCAACGAACCGTCCATCATTATCGGCAAGAATCAGAACACAATTGAAGAAATCAATACAGAGTTTGTGGACAGCGAAGGAATCCATGTGGTGCGCAGGCTGTCCGGCGGCGGGGCGGTGTACCATGACCACGGCAACCTGAATTTCAGTTTTATTACGAAAGACGACGGCGAGTCCTTCCGTAATTTCAAGAAGTTTACGGAGCCTGTAACAGATGCGCTGGCGAAAATGGGCGTTAAAGCGGAATTGCAGGGGCGCAATGATATTCTGATCGACGGCCGGAAAATTTCCGGCAATGCACAGTTTGCAACGGGCGGCCGGATGTTCAGTCATGGAACTTTGCTGTTTGATACAGACATGGAAGGCGTCGTCAACTCGCTGAAAGTGAAGAAAGATAAAATTGAGTCAAAGGGCATTAAGTCCATCCGCAGCCGTGTAGCGAATATTTCGGAGTTCTTGGAAGAGCCGATTTCAATTGAGCAGTTCAGACAGGAAATCCTCAACTCGATGTTCGACGGCGAAGAACATATTGAATACCGTGAACTGACGGATGAAGACTGGAATAAAATTAATGAGCTATCGGCGGAACGCTATGGCAACTGGGACTGGAATTACGGACGCTCACCGAAATTCAATGTCCAGCAGTCGAAACGTTTTCCTGTCGGCGGCATCGATGTGCGTTTGCATGTGGAAAAAGGAATCATTGAAAATATGCATATTTACGGTGACTTTTTCGGCGTCGGGGAAGTGAAGGAGATTGAACAGAAATTAATTGGCGTGAAGTACGAACGTCAGGCGATTACAGAAGCTCTGGAATCAATGGATGTCGAGAAGATTTTAGGCGGTATTCAGCTGGACGAGTTTGTCGGTTTGATTTATTAAGGAGAACAGGAGCGCGTGTCTTTCGGGGCATGCGCTTTTTTCGAGTAAGGGTCTGAATTTATCCGGACGGCTAAATACGCTATACTTATAGCAACAGGAAAGTGGGGGATTGCGGTGAAACATCGGATTTTTATTGTGGAAGATGATCAGAAAATTGCACAGCTGCTGGCGGGGACGCTCGAGAAATATCAGTATGAAGTGGCCATTATAGAAGATTTCGATAGAGTGGTGGAGGAAGTCACAGCGTATAATCCGCATTTGGTGCTGCTCGATATTAACCTGCCGATTTACGACGGCTACTACTGGTGCCGCCAGCTTCGGCAGCATACGATGTGTCCGATCATTTTCATTTCGGCGCGGTCGGGTGATATGGATCAGGTATTTGCGCTGGAAAATGGCGGAGATGACTTCATTACGAAACCGTTTCATTATGAAATTGTGCTGGCTAAAATTAAAAGTCATTTGCGGCGGTCGGTGGGGGAATATTCGCCGAATCAATCGGAACGAATCATTGTGTCCGGTGATTTGACATTATACATAGAGCGGATGGCGCTGCAAAAGGGCGACGAAGAGATTCCGCTGCAGAAAAAGGAATGTGTCATTCTGGAATTATTGATGGGCGAGTCGCCGAAAGTGGTTTCGCGGGAGCGGCTGCTGGAAGAATTATGGGATGACCAGTCGTTTGTCGATGAAAACACCCTCAACGTCAATATGGCGCGGGTGCGCAAAAAACTGTCGGATTACGATGTGAGCTCGTGGATTGAAACAGTCCGCGGCGCAGGCTATCGATTTGTACCGGAGTCTGAAGCGTAATGAAAGCGGTTATGCTGTTCGTTAAAGAACATGTCCCGTTCATGCTGTTTCAGGTAGGACTGGTACTGTTCATTTTGCTGCTGTTCTGGCTGGATGGTTTTAGGAATCCGAACACCGCCATTTATTCAGTGGCGATGAGTATGCTGCTGACCGCTTTTTATTTGACGGGAAAATTTATTATGCGGCGGTCGTTCTATGCAGCAATTGTAGACAAGCCGCAGAAGATGGAAGATGCGCTCATCCGGCATGTACTGACGCCGGAAAACCGTAAGACGACGGAATTCACGCGCGAATTGTACCGCCTGTATCAGCATGAAGTCCAGAATCTGTATAATGTTCAGCACCGCCACTTGCATTTCGTGAATCAGTGGGTGCATCAAATGAAAACGCCGATTTCGGTCATTAATTTGCTGCTGCAGGAAGAGGAAGTGGACAAGAAAAGTGTTGGGCAGGAAGTCGAAAGGATCCGTTCGGGTCTCGAAATCGTCCTGGTGAATGCACGGCTTGAAACGTTTGAGGACGATATGCAGATCGAGCGACTGCCGTTAAGGACTTTATTGCAGGAAATGCTGAATGAAAATAAGCGGCTGTTCATTGCGAACGGTTTATTTCCAGTACTGAATGTAGACGAGCAGCTGACGGTCGCGACCGATCATAAATGGATCAAATTCATGCTCAATCAATTCATCACAAATGCGGTAAAATATACGTTTGAAAAAGGCAAGAAAATCTATGTAACGGCCAATCAGCGAACGGACGGCCTGCTGCTCGAGATTACGGATGAAGGAATAGGCATTCCCGCGTCCGATCTGCACCGGGTGACGAAGGCGTTCTTCACGGGAGAAAATGGCCGGCTGTCCGGTGAATCTACCGGGATGGGTCTTTATATTGCGTCAGAAGTCTGTCAGCGTTTAGGCCATGAACTGACGATCTCATCGAAGCAGGGGGAAGGCACGACGGTGGCCCTATTATTTACAGACGGAGAGGCGGGTGAACAGCCGAATGAACGGTCAAACTAGGAAACCGGTCGTTAAGATGGAGGAAGTCACGAAAATTTACGAAGGCAAAGTGATGCACCGCGCGCTGAATCAACTGGATTTCGACGTGCAGGAAGGCGAATTTGTCGCGATTATGGGACCTTCCGGGAGCGGCAAGACGACGTTGCTGAATTTGCTGATGGCGACGGATATTCCGACGTACGGCAGAATCCTCATTGGCGGCGTCGAACCCGAAACACTCAGTCAAAATGAAATTGCGCTGTTCAGAAGGCGCCAGATCGGCTTTGTTTTTCAGGAAATCAATTTGCTGCAAATGCTGACAGTGGAGGAAAACTTAGTGCTGCCGCTGACGCTCGACGGTCTGCCGGTTAATGAAATGAAAGCGAAAGTAGAGGATATGGCGCGCAAACTGCGTCTGGAAGACATTTTGGAGCGCCGTCCGGATGAATTATCTGGCGGACAGGCGCAGCGCACTGCAATTGGACGCGCGCTGATTCACCAGCCGAGCATTGTCCTGGCGGATGAGCCGACAGGAAACCTGGATTCGAAATCGGCAAAAGACGTGCTCGAGCTGCTTGAACATATTAATCAGCATGAAAAAACGACAATCATCATGGTGACACATGATCCGATCGCCGCAAGTTATTGCGACCGTGTGCTGTTCATCAAAGACGGCGAATTTTTCAATGAAATTTATAAAGACGAACGCCGTCAGACTTTTTTCCAGCGCATTCTGAATGTGCTGTCATTACTTGGAGGCAATGTAAATGACTTTTCGTCAGTTCGCTTACCGTAATGTCGTCCGGAACCGGCGGGTGTACGCAGCATTTTTCATGGCCAGTGTGTTTTCGGTCATGGTGTTTTTCCTGTATTCGATGCTGCTGTTCCACCCGTCGATTGAAAATACGTTTTTGAAAGAAATTTCAGCACTTGGAATGGGAATTGCCGAATTAGTCCTGTTCATCTTCACGCTGTTTTTCCTGTTCTATTCGATGCGGGCCTTTCTGCAGGCGCGATCGAAAGAGTTCGGGGTACTGTTATTGCTCGGCATGGCGAAACGGCAGCTACACCGGCTCATTTTCATTGAGACCATGCTTCTCGGTTTCGCTTCGATTTTAACGGGAATTTTCATTGGCTTTATGTTCTCGAAATTCTTTTTCATGATTGTGAAAGCGATTGTGCAGATTCCGGTGCTGCCCCTCTATTTATCGTGGAAACCATTTGGACTGACGATGGGGGCGTTCCTCAGTTTGTTCGCCATCATTTCCTATATTGCGCCGGTATTCATTCAGCAGGGGAAAATTTCCGATCTGTTGCACGGTGATACGGCAGTCCAGTCGGTTTATGCGTATTCAAAAAGCCGCGGCATTTTCGGCGTGATTTTGCTGGTGCTGGCTTATGCGATGGCCGCTTTCGTTTCACGCTCGAGCATCCTGAGCCTGTTTTTCCTGTTGCCGCCGCTCATTACGTTTGGCACGTACTTCTTCTTTACAGATACACTGCCGCTCATTTTACATACGCTGCGCAGCCGCAAGAATATTTTCTGGCGTGATTTCTGGATGATTTCCATCTCAGAAAGCATCGTGCGTCTGAAAGAAAATGCGCGGATGTTTTTCATTGTCACGATTGTCTCGACGATTGCTTTTATGTCCGTCGGAATCCTGGCTTCCTTGACGTCATTCGCCTCTCAGTACAGGGAAGTGAATCCGCTCGGGCTAGTATACAAAAGTCTGCCGCATAATGAATTTGAACACCGCCATATCGCGCAGCTGACAAGTGAACTGGAGCAGGAAAATTTGGATTACTTTGCTGTGCGTTTCCGGGTTCTCGAACAGCAGTCTTCCTATACGCAGAACAGCGTCAATATCGTACGGCTGGCGGATCTTAATGAGCTCGCCGCTTCATTCGGCCAGCAACCGCTTCAGCTGGAGCAGGGGCATGCGATGTTCCTGCCGGCGAGTGCATCCGCTGCCGGGCAGCTGTCGAATACCACCGTCAGTACAAAGCTTGCGGAAAGCAATCTGCTGCTCGATGTCGAAGGCGTATATCCGTATAAATTATTCCCGCCCAACGCGATGGGACTCAACACCATCGTGCTCAATCATCTGGATTTTGACCGGGTGGAAGAGCAGACGAAAGGCTCGGCTTTATCCTTTACGTATTACGCATTCAATGTGAATGAATGGCAGAAGACGAAAGATATCGGATTGTCGATCAATGCCCAGGTGCTGGCGGGGCTGATGCTGGATGACCGGGACCCGGTGCGTTTTGAGTTTGAGAATCCGGGGTTGAATTATTCTCATATCCGGATGACGTTCTCGCTGCTGCTGTTCATTGGACTGTTGCTGGCGGGCGTATTTTTCCTCGCATCCGGCAGCTTTATCTATTTCCGGCTGTACACGTCACTCAGCCACGACCGCAGGCAGTATGCGGTGCTGCAGCGAATCGGCATGACGGACCGCGAGTTCAAGAAGATCGTCAACCGCCAGTTGATCCCCCAGTTTTTCTTTCCGTGGGGCGTGTCGTTCATCCATAGCGTTTTCGCCTTCCTGTCACTGCAGGTGATCTGGGAGGCGCTGGCGGAGATTTCGATAGTGAAGGAGTTAACATTGGTGCTGGCGGGCTTTGCGCTGATGCAGGTGCTCTACTTCTACCTCATCCGCTGGCGCTATATTTCACATATCAAGGCACCTACTTCTTAAGTGGGTGTTTTTTTCGTCAATGAAAGCTGTAATGGAGTAGGCTGCTGGGTTCTCGTTGCTCGACTTGGCAGGTAGTTTGAATGGGGTGTAAATTTGTAGTTTAAACCCGCTTCGGCGCTGGGGGATTGCCTTACGCCATGAGCCAGCTGGCGAAGAGCGTGCCAGTTGTCTCATGGCAACGGCCGACCCCGCAGTTGCGCCTACGCTGGTATTGGGAGTGTATGCCATGTTGCATTTTCTCAGAGTGCGAGTTTTGTGGGTGTGGTTCTCGTTGCTCGACTTTGCGGGAGATTGGAATGGGGTGTGAATTTGCAGTTTAAACTCGCTTCGGCGCTGGGGGATTGCCTTACGCCATGAGCCAGCTGGCGAAGAGCGTGCCAGTTGTCTCATGGCAACGGCCGACCCCGCAGTTGCGCCTACGCTAGTGTTGGGAGTGTATGCCATGTTGCTTTATTGCAGAGTGTGAATTTAGTTGGCATGGTTTTTGTTTCACGATTAAGCAAATGTATTGATCACAAGAATCTTCGCTTTTGCAGAATACTAAGTATTGAATGAAAAACCTTACCTATCGTAATAGTCTCAGACATTATGCTCCTACCACTTACTCACATAAAAAGTATTGAAACATCAACCAGTGTACCGAAGCGGAAAGCGTCCGCCTGCAGCGAAGGGGAACGGTACCTTTCTGCAAAGCAATCTATTAACTACGCACTCAATTCCCTTAATTCAATATAATCCGACACCAAAACTACAAAACTTTCAGTATTCGGTTGCGCCACGATTGTTTTATCAGTATAATGAATGAAATACTGAATGGTTACTCATTCATTACATAGGAGATGAAACGATGAATTTAGTTACTAGCGTACACCAGACAGCCCAGACAAAACCCGATAAAGCCGCCTATCACTTCATGGGCAAAGACACGACTTATGCAGAATTCGACATGCAAGTTTCGATGTTTGCTTCCTCACTGAAAAACTTAGGAGTCAATGAAGGGGACAAAGTGGCCTTTTTATTAGGAAACACGCCTCATTACCTAATCTCCCTTTACGCAACCATGCGCATCGGAGCGACTGCTGTGCCGATTAATCCGCTGTATACACCTGATGAAATCTCCTTCATTCTGGAAAACAGTGATGCCAAAGCTGTCATTGCGATCGATCAGCTATTGCCGCTGGTAGAAGTGGCAAGCCAGGCGTTCCCGACCATTGAACACTATATAGTCTGCGAAATGAGCCCGGATGCAGGCGAGAAAATTCAAGCACTGCCCGATTCCGTTAAGACAAAAGTGAAACCGTTTACATTGCTGATGAAAAATGCAACTCCTTTGACAGAGATGTTTGAAGCTGACGAAGATGAAACCGCTATCATTCTATACACATCGGGAACTACCGGACATCCGAAAGGCGCAATGCTGACACACAAGAACATTTACTCTAATGCGCGTGACGTCGGTAACTATCTGGGATTCGATGAAAGTGATAAAATTGTTGCGACTCTGCCTTTATTCCACGTATTCGCATTGACAGTAGTAGCGAACGCACCGTTAGTGAAAGGTGCAACCATTTTACTTGAGCCGCGTTTCAGCCCGGGGGAAATCTTCCAATTGATCCGCGAGCAGAAAGCGACGGTCTTTGCCGGCGTGCCAACCATGTACAATTTCCTGTATCAGTACCCAGAGGGCAAAACGGAAGACTTCGAAACGATTCGACTGTCGATTTCCGGGGGATCCTCACTGCCCGTTTCATTGCTTCATGAGTTTGAAGAAAAATTCCAAGTCCGCGTTTCTGAAGGCTATGGATTATCGGAAGCGTCGCCGGTTACATGCTTCAACCCGCTGGACCGTGACCGTGTACCGGGATCCATCGGAATGAATATCATGAATGTTGAAAACAGAGTCGTCGATGAAAACGGCGAGGAAGTTGCTGACAATGAAGTCGGCGAATTGATTGTCCGCGGACCAAACGTCATGAAGGGCTATTATAAGCTGCCGGAAGAAACGGCGGTCGCAATCCGTGACGGCTGGCTGTACACAGGCGATCTTGCACGGCGCGATGAAAACGGTTACTTTTATATCGTGGACCGCAAAAAAGATATGGTCATCGTAGGGGGCTTCAATGTGTATCCGCGTGAAGTGGAAGAGGTATTGTTCAGCCACCGCGATATTATCGAAGCGGCCGTTATAGGCGTGCCGGATGTGAACTTTGGTGAAGAGGTACAGGCTTATGTTGTGCTGAAAGAAGGTTCAGAGGCGACAGAAGAATCGTTGCAGGCATTCTGTGCGAAGCGTCTGGTGAAGTACAAGGTGCCGAAGTCCATTGAATTCCTTGATGAATTGCCGAAAAATACGACAGGGAAAATTCTTCGCCGTTCATTGAAAGATCAGGTGAAACATTAAGGCTTTTCTCCAATAGGCTCATAGCGCAAGGCAATCCCCCAGCGCCGCAGCGTGTTTAAACTGCACGAAACGTCTATTTTCCATATGCAAAAGAGCGAGTGCCTGTTTGATGTGCACCCGCTCTTTTTTTGTTCTGTCGTATCTTGTAATTTCGTGCAAAATAACCGATAGTAAAGAGAAAAAGCTAGCAAGGGGATGATGGCGTTGAATGTGCAGAAGAAATTTATCGTGATTTTCACGTTAATGATGATACTGATTCTGGGAATGAGTGCGACAGGAATATTCAGTACCTATAAATTAAATCAGAATACGACGATAATTAATAAAGAAATATTGCCGAAAGAGCAGCAGATCGCGCAACTAAATTTGCAGGTCCAGCAAGTGATGGCACAAGCGCAGCGGCATATTTTATCCGAAAAAGAAGAATTCAAAAAGAAGTACTCGGAAGATATTGTAGCGGAGCGCGTAGAAATTGAAGAGGAACTGCAAATCTACGATCAGCTTTTGATGGCGCCTGCTGAAAATGCGTTATTTCAGCCGGTGGAAGAAGAGTGGGGCATATTCTACAGTCAAATTGAAGAAATTTTGCGTCTGAGCAATACGGGGAATGAAGACGAAGCGGTCGTGCAGTCTTATGATGCCATTTTGACAATTTCGTCCATCGAAGAACAGCTTGCCGAACTCGCAACGCTGCACGAAAAAGAACTGCAGTCAATCGAACAGCAGGGCGATCAGCTTTACACAACGCTGATTTGGATATTGCTTGCCGGCACGTTGCTGGCTATACTTATTTCATTAGTCGGGATCCGCTATTTGCTGCGGACCATTAAAACGCCGATTGTTCAGCTGTCGGATCAGGTGGCACTGATGGCGCAAGGGGATTTGACGGTTCCCGCAGTCCAAGTGCAGTCGGATGATGAAATTGGGAAACTGACAGTGCATTTCAATGATATGACGAAAAGTCTGCATTCATTGGTTACGGATCTGCATAGGCATGTGGAAACATTGGCTGAGAACTCGATTCAGTTTGCGGAAAGTGCCAATCAAACGTCTGCGGCGTCCGATCAGATCACCGATTCGATCATCGACGTCTCGCATAATGCAACCGAGCAAATGAATGACGCGAAGAAGAGCAGTCAGATTGTAGATGAAATCGCTGCAAATATCGGGCAGACCGTCCACAGCATCCAGCGGGTTTCCGCGTTGTCGATTGAAACGGCAGATATCACGCAGCGTGGAATGGAAATGATGGATTCTACCGTTCAAAAGATGGATGACATCCAGCAGTCGACAGAGCAGACAGGGCAGGCCGTTCATTCATTGCAGAATAAATCGGCGGAAATCGGCAAAATCGTCGCGCTGATCACGGGCATTGCAGAGCAGACGAATCTTCTGGCATTGAACGCGGCAATCGAGGCCGCGCGGGCAGGAGAGCATGGCAAAGGGTTTGCGGTCGTGGCCGATGAAGTGCGGAACCTTGCATCGAGCTCCGGAAAAGCAGCGGAAGATATCACACTTTTAATCGGAGAAATTCAGCGCGAAGTCGGCGGCGCCATGAACGCGATGGATACGTCTTCCGCATTTGTGCAGGACGGCATCACGATTATTAATGAGTCTGGAGACAACTTCCGTCAAATTTCGAATCAAATCCGGGAAGTTTCGCAGCAGTCTGTTGAAATCGCGAGCCTGAGTGAAGAAATTCATCAGGCGATTCAGCAGGTGAAAGCCTTGTCGGATGACGCGGCGCATATGTCGGAGAAAATGGAAGACAGCGCGCAGGATATCGTGGCGGCGGCTGAAGAGCAGAATGCGTCGATGGCGGAAATGTCGCATACGTCGAATGTGCTGAGTGATATGGCGGAAAAACTGCAGAAAATGATTGCGGTGTTTAAGATTTAATTGGATGAATGAGCGTTTGATGGAGGGGGATGATCACTTGGCCCGGTGTTATGATCACGCGCAGGGGGGCTATGAGCGGACATCAGGTGAGTATGATCACACGTGCAGATGTAATGATAACGCCGGGGAGTTCAATGATCATCCGGCAAAAAAGTACAGAGTCAGCCCGGGAATCATGGCTTCCCGGGCTTTTGCGCACGCTCTTAATTGCCAAACACCGCGTAAACTTGTTATGGTTTAGAAGCGTATACTGTAGATAAAACCTCATATAAATGCAGGAGTGATGGAATGGAAAAACGGTCCGTAATACTGGAGGATTTATTCGAAACGAAATCGGTGACGAGTCCTGTGCTCGCCCCGAACAATAAGGAAGCCGTGTTCATCGTGACGGAAGTGAATAAGGAATATAATGACTATCGTTCCGCAATCCACCATATCGATTTGCAGACGAATGACGTGACGCAGTGGACATTCGGCAAGCAGCAAGTGAGTGCGCCGAAATGGTCTGCGGACGGCAAGATGCTCGCGTTTCTTTCCGATCGTACGGAGAAAAATCAGCTGTACGTCATGCAGGCCGCGGGCGGGGAAGCGAGGCAGCTGACTGATTGCAAAAATGGCGTCGATTCATTCGAATGGTCGCCTTGCGGACAGAAAATCTGGTTCAGCGGCCGCGTGAAGACGGGCGAGACATTTGCTTCAACAGGAGAAGAAAAAGGCGAACTGCCGCAGCCTGTCCGTGTGACGAAAATGAACTATAAAACAGACGGCACGGGTCTTTTGCCGCAAGAAGAGTTTTCGCAGATTGGCTTCATTGATATCGCAACGAACAGTGTGTCGAATTTCACCACGGCGCCATTTGACCATTCATTAGAAGCGGTGTCACATGACGGCAGACAGCTAGTGATCAGCGTCAACCGGAATGAAAATGCTGATTATGATTTCAGTTTGCCGCTGCTGATCGTGGATATGGAAAGCAGGGAAGAGACGCTGCTAGTCGACGAGCAAGGTTTTTTCGGCGATGTCCATTTCTCAAAAGATGACCGGTATATTGCGTACGTCGGCAGCGATCTGACATATAAAAACTTTACACAGCCGGATGTCTTCATTTATGACCAATCAAACGGCAGCACGATGAACTTGACGGCGGGAATCGATGCACCGGTCGGGGATCATGCGGCAGCCGACCATTTGCAGCTGGCATCTGCGCCGGGTGTGGTCTGGACCGATGACGAGCAGCTTTATTTCCAGTTATCTGTCATGGGGGATGTGCGGTTATACGCGGCAACTCTGGACGGGGCCATGTACCCGGCGACGGGCGAAGACGAGCATGTGCATGGTTATGACGTGGCGGCGAACGGTGAATTCGCGCTGATTACGGTCAGCACGGCGATGAATCCGGGTGAATTGTATAAACAGACCATTGCGACGGGTGAACGGCAAGTGCTGACTTCATTCAATGAAAATTGGCTGAAAAAAGTACAGCCTGTTGAGCCGCAAGCGATGCAGTTTACGAATAAGGGCGAGGACGTGCATGGATGGCTGCTGAAACCGGCAGACTATGAGGAAGGCAAACAATATCCGCTGATCCTCGAAATCCACGGCGGTCCGCATGTGATGTTCGGCCATACGTATTATCATGAACTGCAGGTGCTCGCCGGCAGCGGTTACGGCGTACTGTACATGAATCCCCGCGGCAGCCACGGCTACAGCCAGGCTCATGTCGACGGCGTGCGCGGCGACTATGGCGGCGGTGATTATGAGGATTTGATGGCTGGCGTGGACGCAGTCCTTGCGAATGAAACGTGGATCGATGGAACTCGGCTCGGCGTGGCGGGCGGCAGTTACGGCGGCTTCATGACGAACTGGATTGTCGGTCGCACAAATCGCTTTAAAGCAGCGGTCACTCAGCGGTCCATCAGCAACTGGATCAGCTTTTTCGGCGTGTCGGACATCGGTTATTTTTTCACGGACTGGCAGCTCGATGCAGATATGAACGATCCCGAAAAGTTATGGAAACATTCGCCGCTGAAATATGCGGGGAATATCGAAACGCCTTTATTGATTCTTCATTCGGAAAAGGATTTCCGCTGTCCGATCGAGCAGGCGGAGCAGTTGTATATCACACTGAAAAGTTTAGGCAAAGAGACGGAATTCGTCCGTTTTCCTGAATCCGACCATAATTTGTCAAGGACCGGCAAACCGAATTTACGTGTTGCCAGACTAGAAGAAATTATTGGGTGGTTCGAACGTTATCTTTGAGGTAAGATGAAAGAGTAAAAAAACCTGTCGAAACGCATGGACGTTCTGCAGGTCAAAATATAAGAAAAATACTTGAGAAGAGGTTCTGCATGATGGAAGAGGAATTGTTGTACCGTATTGAAAAGGATTTTATTGGAGAAAAGAAAGTGCCGCAAAACGCTTATTATGGAATTCAGACACTGCGCGCTGCTGAAAACTTTCCGATTACCGGCTACCGCATCAACAGCGATTTGATCCGTGCGATTTCAATCGTGAAAAAATCAGCCGCACAGGCCAACCGCGATATCGGCCAGCTGGATGGAAATCTCGCCGAAGCGATTATCCAGGCGTCCGAAGAAGTGATGAACGGCGGGCTGCGTGATCAGTTTCTAGTCGATCCGATTCAAGGCGGTGCAGGTACATCCGTCAATATGAATGCAAATGAAGTCATCGCAAACCGGGCGCTTGAAATTCTCGGCCACGCGAAAGGTTCTTACGACATTATCAGTCCCAACTCGCACGTCAATATGGCGCAGTCGACAAACGATGCGTTCCCGACAGCAATCCACATCGCGACACTCGTCAAAGTGGATAAACTGATCGGTGTGATGGAATCACTCCATAAGACGTTCCTGAAAAAATCAATCGAATTCCAGTCCGTTTTGAAAATGGGGCGCACACATTTGCAGGACGCGGTTCCGATCCGTCTCGGTCAGGAATTCGAAGCCTATGCAATGGTGCTTCGCCGCGATATCGAACGCATCCGTGTGTCGCGCGTCTACTTATACGAAATCAATATGGGTGCAACAGCCGTCGGTACTGGTTTGAACGCGGACCCGCTGTACATTGAAAAAGTGGCGGAATACTTATCCGAAAACAGCGGATTCGAATTAAAATCGTCCACTCACTTAGTCGATGCAACGCAAAATACCGACTCTTACGTACAAGTATCGGCTGCACTCCGCGGCACGATGCTGAACCAGTCCAAAATCTGTAATGACCTGCGTCTGATGGCGTCAGGCCCGCGCACCGGTTTATCAGAGATTTCATTGCCGGCAAGACAGCCCGGATCTTCCATTATGCCGGGTAAAGTGAATCCGGTTATGGCCGAAGTCATGAACCAGGTCGCGTTCCAAGTAGTCGGAAACGATACGACGATCGCGCTTGCTTCAGAAGCCGGCCAGTTCGAATTAAACGTCATGGAACCGGTGCTGGTGTTTAATTTGCTGCAGTCATTGAAGATCATGACGAATGTATTTGAAGTGTTCCGCGATTATTGCCTGGACGGAATTAAGGCGAATGTGGAGCATTTGGAAGAGTATGTGGAGAAGAGCATCGGGGTCATCACGGCGATCAATCCGCACGTCGGCTATGAAGTGGCGTCGCAGATTGCGAAAGAAGCGCTGCTGACAAATAAGTCGATCCGCGAGCTGTGTATTGAGAGAAAAGTACTGACGGAAGAAGAGCTGGATCTGATCCTGCATCCGTTCGAAATGACGAAGCCTGGAATTTCAGGTAAAGATTTACTAAAGAAAAAGATTATTTTGTCGAAATAATAAGTAGTGCAAAGAATGTTGCTTCGGCGCCGGGGGATTGCCTTACGCCGCCGTTGCGCCTGCACTGTTCGATTGGCTTAGGCCAGACCCGCAAGAATAGCGTCACATTAACTTCCCATGCAGGTAACGGGGGAAGTCTGCTAAGGGGTAGAGAATATGAAAGTGCAAAACGTGATGGAGATTGTGGTTCAGGAAGTGCTGAAGGAGTATAAATCTCAGCTGAATATGTCGTGCACATGCGATCACTGCATGAGCGACGTGCTGGCGATGACGCTCAATAAACTGCCTGCCCAATACATCGTCGACGAAGCAAACAGTGCCTACATACGAGCCGTTCACCAAGCCGACCGCCAAGGTGCCACGGCGATTATGACAAAAGTGGCATGGGCTGCCGGTGTCGTGGGCGCAAACCCGCGGTGTGATAACATGAAAAAACCTTCCAATCAGTAATTGGAAGGTTTTTTCTATGCTTACTTTAAAAGAGAGAGTACATCCTGCAAATTGCTGTTCACTGTCTTAATCAGCAGCTGATCGCCTTTCTGCCGGATATCCTGCTGAACGAAATTCATCATTTCTTCCGCCATATCGGTATCCGCCAGCAATGAAAGCGACTTCGTTAAGTTGCCTTCAAACACTAACGCATTTGTCAGATGGTGTTCAATCGCTTCCATCTCGGACCCAACTTTCGTCAAATGACCAGTAATCGTACCGATCGCTTTGTCGATAGTCGAAATCAGTTTTTCAGCATCTTCGCGTGTCGAAATTGAAGTACCGTCAAGGCCGAGCTTTTTCGTGCTGATATCAATATTGCCGATTGTCATCTGCTGCCCCGGATTCGCACCGACCTGCAGAATCAACGCTTTGTCTTCGCCAAGAATCTTCTTCGTATTGAACTCGAGTTTGCCGGCTGTGTCGTTGATGGCTTCCTTGATCTGCTCCAATTCGAGACTGCTCGCTTCGCGGTCTGAATCAGTCAGTGTGCCGTTTGCTGCCGACACGGCCATTTCACGCGCACGCTGCAGCAGGTTCGTGACATTATTCAATCCTTCATTCGAAGCTTCGAGCACGGATAGTCCGTCCTGCATATTGCGCTGCGCCTGGGAAAGTCCCCGGATCTGAGCACGCATCGTCTCGGAAATAGCGAGACCGGAAGCATTTTGACTTCCCTTTGCCACTTTCGATCCACTGCCGAGTTTCAGCAGCGTCTTTTCAATGTCCGTCGCATTCCTTTGCGCACGATTCGTCGAAAACGCAATATTTTCAGAGCTGTGTATTCGCATCCCTTCACCCACTTTAGCTTTTTCTTTTAGTGCATCACGCTTTATATCGGTCTGATTTCTTCAAAATCAATTGAAACGTCCGATAATAAAAGAAAAACATTTGGAGTGAGCCGCATGTACGTAAAACGTGCGATCGAAGTCTATCAGAATACCGCAAGCACGACGACGCCGACCATCGACTTGATCGTCCAGCTGCTCAATGAAATGGGCAGTCTGCTGGCAGACATCCAGACGGCGACAGAACAGGTCGCAAATCCCGACGTCGCAGAGCCGCTGAAAAAGCTGCAGTACGTGCTGTTCGAACTGATGGGAGTAGTGGATCACCGCAGCGAAGAAGGCAAGCGGCTGCTGCTGAATTACGTCGTGATCAATCAAAGCCTGGTCGCTGTGCAATTACATAAGCAGTTTGAGCTGCTGCCGGACATCCGCCGGCAGATCGATCAGCTGGAAGACGCCTGGAGCGAAGCCAGCCACAATCAGCGCAATAAACGATATTCAAATTCATTTTAAGCTGTCCGGCGCGGGTGCCGGGCGGTTTTTTTTGCGTGCAGGATTCTGCAGGCGCGCATAACCGGTTTGCAGCCGAGCCAAACGTTGCCGTCCCCGAGCGAAAGTGATGTGTAACCGCACCAAACGCTTGAGTGCGCGCGCCAAAAACCAGTTACAACGCACCAATCTCGCGGCTTGGCGCACCAAACCCACTCGCTGCCGCACCAAACGCTTAAGTCAACGAACCAAACCGCCTCCGTACCGCACGAAAAACGGCGTCAGCCGCACCATTCAGTCTCTCCGGAAGCATGGCAGAAGGTGCAATCCAGATAGCTTGTCAAGAGCAGGCGGAGAGTGCAGGTTGTGATGTAAAGGGGTATGGTTCGCCGAATAGGGTGCTGGTTTTTCAGCATGCATGCGTGAGGTGCGTGGCGCGCGCCAAAAACCAGTTACAACGCACCAATCTCGCGGCTTGGCGCACCAAACCCACTCGCTGCCGCACCAAACGCTTAAGTCAACGAACCAAACCGCCTCCGTACCGCACGAAAAACGGCGTCAGCCGCACCATTCAGTCTTTTAGTAGCCGTGCCAAAACTACTGTCCACGCGCAAAAACGATTCGCTGCCGCACCAATCCCGCATTAGATGATCCTTCAATCCCAGCCAACGCTGATTGACCCGATCGGCGTGATCATACCGTAGCGCCGGATGATCATTCAGCCCCCCGCGCATGATCATACACTCACGCCGACCGCTCATACCGCCGCCTTCAGCACCCATAGAGTTGTCACCAAACCTAACGCCCCTTAAACACCGGCTTGCGCTTCTCCGCAAACGCATTCAGCGCCTCCATCCGGTCCTCCGTCGGCAAGGTCATTTCATATGCTTTGCGCTCGATCGCGAGCCCCGTCTGCAGATCCACATTCATTCCCTGTTTAATCGCGAATTTCGCCTGCTGCAGCGCAATCGGTCCGTTCGCGAGCAGTGAAGCGACAAATGCATCTGCGACTTCTTCCAATAAATCAGCCGGCGCGCGCTGTGTCAGCAGGCCATATGCAAATGCTTCTTCCGCATCCAGACGCCGGGCTGTCATAATCAGCTCGAGCGCCTTCGCTTCGCCGATTAATCGCGGCAACCGCTGCGTGCCGCCTGCTCCCGGAATGATCGCAAGCCCCGTCTCCGTCAAGCCCATCACTGCTTCATTGGCAGCGATCCGGAAATCACAGGCCAGCGCCAGTTCCATTCCGCCGCCGAATGCAAAGCCGTTGATCAACGAAATGGTCGGCTGAGGCAGCTGGTCGATCATCGTAAAGACATCGCCGATTTTATTCAGATTCCGGCGTACTTGCGTTTCTGTCAGCAGTTTGCGTTCCTTCAAATCGGCCCCGACGCTGAACGCCCGGTCTCCACTGCCTGTTATCACAACTGCACGGATATCCGGATCAATCCGAATCCCCTCCACCACCTGCCCGAGCTCCATCAGCAAATTAAAGTTGAAAGCATTCATCGCTTCCGGCCGGTTGAGTGTTATATACGCGACCGAATTTCTTTGTTCGTACTGGATGTCCTGCATAATCAAAACCCCTTTCAAAAATAATTCGTCTATTTACACGATAGCATGACAGGGAGCGGCCTGTATATTTAATATTCACAGATGCCAATTGTGGCGATTTCAGGTAGAATAGGGGACAGGAGTTGATCATGTTGAAAACAGTGATTGTGACAGACAGCACGGCCTATGTGCCGGATGATATAAAAGAAGAGCTTGGCATCCACACCATCCCCCTATTGGTGACGATTGACGGCAAGGCATTCAAAGAAGACGTGGATCTGACGACGGGTGCGTTCTACGATCTTGTGCGCGGCAAAGGTCCGCTTCCGAAAACTTCCCAGCCGGCGATCGGCGACTTTGAAGCACTGTACGAAAAACTGTCGAAAGACTACGACGCAGTCATTTCCATTCATCTATCGAGCGGCATCAGCGGCACGTATATGGGCGCGGTGCAGGCCGGGGAAATGGTCGGCGATATCGAAGTGCTGCCGTTTGATTCGGAAATTTCGGCGTATCCGCAGGGGTTTTACGTCGTCCGTGCAGCCCAGCTGGCAAATGAAGGCAGACACCCCCATGAAATTATCGAAGAGCTTCATCAAATGAAGAAGACATTGAAAGCGTATTTCATGGTGGACGACCTGTCTCACCTGCAGCGCGGCGGACGGCTTTCAGGCGCGCAGGCACTTGTCGGCGGGCTATTGCAAGTAAAGCCGATCCTGCATTTTGAAGATAAAGTCATCGTGCCGTTCGAGAAAATCCGCACATCAAAGAAAGCTATGAAACGCATTGCCGATCTGCTGGCGGAAGACGCGAAAGACCAGCTGCTAGACGCGGCGGTCATCCATGCGAACCGTTATGAAGAAGCAGTCGAATGGAAAGAAATCTTGGAGAAAAAACATCCGAACGTCGATTTCACCGTGAGCCATTTCGGTCCGGTCATCGGCACCCATCTCGGCGAAGGGGCGATGGGACTCGGCTGGGTGAAACGGCGCGGAACCTGAGGAGGAACCGTATGGCCGCTAACGAAGAAATTCGGCAATTTCTGGCGGGCCGCATCTGGCTGCGCCAGTTACTGCCGTTTCCGCAAGAGGCAATTGACGAAGCAATACAGCAACAATCCATACAGCAAATAAAAGGGATCAAAGTGAAAACGACATGGCACGGCAAGCACTATACATGCAACCGCTGTCTCAATGAAAATCAGGCGAGATTCACCGTATTCCAGTGCGCGCAGTGTGAAGCGCCATGTGCCTATTGCCGACATTGCCTGAACATGGGGCGTGTGTCCTGCTGTTCGGAATTGGTGATCTGGACAGGAGACGCACCGCTGTTTCCGGCAGAACACCGGATGAACTGGCAGGGCAATCTGACGCCTGCGCAGCAGAAAGCGACAGGTGAACTGCTGGAAAGTACGAAGCAGGGAGTGTCGCATCTGCTGTATGCCGTGTGCGGCTCGGGCAAGACGGAAATGCTGTTCCAGCCGATTCACTATTTATTGAAGGAAGGCAGGCGCGTCTGTCTGGCGGCGCCGAGAGTGGATGTCATCTTGGAACTGCTGCCGAGATTGCAGGCGGCTTTTCCGGATACCGTGGTCGAAGCGCTGTATGGCGGTGCGGAAGTGGAGCGGTTTGACGCACAGCTCATTCTCGCGACGACGCATCAGCTGTACCGCTTTCACGAAGCATTTGACGCCGTGTTTGTAGACGAAGCGGACGCGTTTCCCTATACCGCAGAAGAAACCTTGCAGCAGGCAGTGAGGAAAGCGGCGAAACCAAATGCGCCGATTCATTTCGTCACGGCGACGCCATCTGCTCAGCTGCTTGCGATGAATAAAAAGCAAGGTAATATTTCGCTGCTGGCCCGGCGCTATCATGGACAGCCGCTGCCCGTGCCCCGCCATGAAGCGCTATGGAATTACGACAAGCAGCTAAAAAAGAAGCGTATTCCGAAGAAACTGCTCGACTGGACGCAAAACTGTCTGAATAACGGCCAGCCGTTCCTCATCTTCTTTCATCAGATAGAACTGATGGAGCTGGCGGAGCCGCTGTTTCAGCAGCTGGACGGGAAGATCTGCGCCGTCCACGCAGAGCATGCAGACCGCAAAGAGCGTGTGCAACTGCTGCGAAAGAAAGAGATTCCGGGCTTGCTGACCACCACGATTCTCGAGCGCGGCATCACGATTCCGAATGTGCAGGTGGCGGTCGTCGGCGCCGAGCAGACCATTTTCAATAAAGGCGCACTCATCCAGATCGGCGGCAGAGTCGGACGGTCTGTGCCCCATACGTCGGGTGACTTCGTGCTGTTCCATCAAGGCATCACGAGTGCAATGGACGAAGCGAAACGGGAAATCCGAAAGCTCAACAAAACAGAGGTGACGCTATGAACGGCTGCCTGATCTGCGATAAACCGCTTGCCGACCAGCTGACGTGGCAGCAGCTGCTCGGCATCGCGAAAACGACAGCCGTCTGCCTGCTCTGCCGGAATTCATTCGAACGGATCGACAGCCGGGCGGAAACCGAGTGGCTCGATTCTGTTCATTCGCTGTATGCATATAATGAACAGGCGAGGGAGTTCCTGCATCAATTCAAATTTCTGCAGGACATTGCGCTCGCTGCGGTGTTTGCGGATGATCTCCGGCTTGTGCTGAATGATTCGAAAAAGACTGTCGTGCCGATTCCGATGCATGCGCTGAATAAACGAAAGCGAACGTTCGCGCAAGTCGATGCATTACTCGATGCGGCAGGAGTGAAGTACGAGAACTTGCTGCAGAAAACTACGGAATCCGTCATGGGTGAAAAATCCCGCGATGAACGTCTGGCGATGACTGAATTATTTGCGGTGACTGCCGATATACCCAATAAGGAAGCCATCGTGCTCGTCGATGATATTTTCACGACGGGCACCACGCTGCAGCATGCCGCGCGGACACTGAAGCTGGCGGGCGCGGCACGCGTAGAAGCGGTGACTTTATTCAGACCTACAGGAAAGAAGTGATCAGATATGGCAGAACTAAAAAATTGCCCGAGCTGCGGCGGATTTTTCAATTACACGGGAATCCGCGAAGTGTGCGCGAATTGCGCGGTAAGTGAAGAAAAGATGTACGAAACCGTCTACCGGTTCCTGCGCAAACGGGAAAATCGCGCAGCGAATATTGATCGCATCGTCGAGGCAACAGGCGTGACGGAAAGCCTGCTGCATAAATGGGTGCGCAAAGGCAGACTGCAGCCGGCGCTGTTCCCGAATCTCGGCTATCCGTGCGATAAATGCGGCGCGCTGACGAACAGCGGCAAGCTGTGTGCGAAGTGTACAGATGAGATTAAAAAAGATCTGAATACGATTGAAGCTGCACAAGAACTGCGCGATGCGATGGCAGAACAAGAGCGGGCAACCTACCACGCGCAAAAAGACCGTAAATGAAGAAAAACAGCGAGCAGTTCGTACTGCACGCTGTTTTTCGTACCAAAGCCCCTAAATATTATCGGAAATCTGCCGAAATAAAGAATAAAGCTAAATAAAAGTGCAAAAACGAAAGGAGCGACACCTATGAAACTGGATGGAATTCAAAACACACAGTCGGTTAATCCATACCGCAATCAGCAAATGAAAGTCAATCAGGCGAAACAAACACAGGAAATGAAGACTGACAAACTGGAGATTTCATCAGAAGCGAAAAAGCTGTCCGCTGCTTCACCGGTTGAAACGGCACGCCAGCAGCGCGTACAGGAACTGAAAGCGCAAGTGCAGTCCGGCGACTATCAAGTGGACGCGGATAAACTTGCTTCCAGCATGCTGTCTTATTTCAATAAGCTGTAGGAGAAAGTAGGAAACCACATGTCCATCGAACCAATTTTGACAATGCTCAATCATCTCGAACAACTGCATACGAGCCTGCTTCGTCTGTCCAACGACAAGACGGCACTGCTGAGAAGCGGCGACATCGACGGAATTGATCAGCTGTTGAAGGAGGAGCAGGCGCATCTTGCCGCCATCGTGCAAATGGACCAAAACCGCGTAAAAGCCGTGAAGCAGTACCTGACTGAACAAGGAAGTCCAGTCCCTGCTGAACCGACGATGACGCAACTGATCGAACTGGCGGACGAACCGGACAAACAACCGTTGGCAGAGGCGAAGGACCGTCTCCTGCATGCGATTCATGCGTTGAAACAGCAAAACGAACTCAATCAGAAAATGACATACCAATCGCTTCAATTCGTGAATCTATCGCTGGACATGATCCGTCCGCGTCCGGAATCCGTCAACTATTCAAAAAACGAAGTACAAGGGCAGTCGCAGCAAGGAGCCAAACCAAAGCTCTCCTCCTTCGACTCCCAAGCTTAAGGAGGACACAACATGCGCTCAACATTCATGGGTTTAGAAACAAGCAAACGCGGATTGTACACCCAGCAATCCGCCCTTTATACGACAGGACATAATATTAGTAATGCGAATACTCTCGGATACTCAAGACAGCGGGTTAATATGCAGGCTACTTCTGGATTTCCGGGAGTTGGATTGAATGCCGGGACTATGCCTGGGTTTTTAGGGACTGGTGTGGAGGCTGGGTCTATTCAGCGGATACGCGATTCCTTCATCGATAAACAATATCGCAATGAATCCAACCAGCTCGGCTACTGGGAAAACCGCACGAAAAACATTTCCCAGATGGAAGATGTGCTGGCTGAGCCTTCTAAATATGGACTGCAGGGCTCGCTTAGTGAGTTTTGGGCGGCATTGCAGACATTGGCGAACAGCCCGGAGAACGGCGGTGCACGCGCGGTGGTGGTGGAGCGCGGTGTGGCGGTTGCTGACTCTTTCAAGTATATCGATAAATCATTAAAAGAAATTCAAGATAATATTGGGCAGGAAATTGGCGTTTCTGTAAAAGACATTAACTCCATCATGGACCAAATTGCAGGACTGAATAAGCAAATTGCCGAAGTGGAGCCAAATGGCTATTTGCCGAATGATCTTTACGATGCAAGAGATGCGTTAGTGGATGAATTGTCTACTTACTTGCCAATTGAAGTTAAGAACGTTCCCACTGGTGGTAAAGCACTTGCTATAGCAGAGGGTACACTTACAGTGAAGATTAAAACCAAGAATGGTGAAATAACTGTCATTGAAGGTAAGGATTATGCCAAGATGTCGGTGGTGGGTGGCGATGGAGAAGGAAAACCTGCAAGCCCCTCCGATATGGAATCATTTACATTTGCTGTGGAAGGAAATGCGAGTGGTGGACCATTAACAGTTGGAAATATGCAGGAATCAGGTAAGTTGAGATCACTTGTAGAATCTTTTGGATATCCGGATGAAAACGGTAATGTTAAGGGGCTATATCCTGATATGTTGAAGAAGCTGGATGATATGGCAAAGGCATTTGTTGAAGAATTTAACAAAATTCACAAAACAGGTGAACCACTTTCCGGCACTAAAGTGAATGATTTCTTTCAAGGGAATAGTGCATCGACCATTGAAGTGAATGCAGAGATTCAAAAGGATCCAAATAAATTTAATGCTTCATCTGCAGCGGGTGAAGCGGGGAACGGCGAAATAGCATTACAACTTTCGAAATTTCAATTTAATAAAATTGAGATTGGCGGTATTAAAGATACAACCATCCAATCATTTTATTCCGGTGTAATTGGAGAACTTGGTGTAGAAGGGCAGCAAGCCGTGAAGATGACAAAGAACTCCATGACGCTACTTGGTGCAGTATCGAGCCGCCGTGACTCGGTAAGTTCCGTCTCGCTGGACGAAGAAATGACTGATATGATCCGATTCCAGCAAGCATACAATGCTTCCGCCCGTATGGTTACTGTGATGGACGAAACACTAGATAAAATCATCAATGGCATGGGCGTTGTTGGAAGATAAATTTAAGGAGGTACCATCATAATGCGTGTTACACAATCAATGCTATCTAATAATATGCTGCGAAATTTATCGAATAGTTATAATAATATGGGCAAACTGCAAGAGCAGATTAATACAGGAAAAAGAGTGAATCGGCCATCAGATGATCCTGTTTCTGTAATGAAGAGTCTTGGTTATGGCATGACAGTAGATAAAGTAGGGCAATACCAGAAGAACTTAGGAGAAGTAAATAACTGGCTCGACAGCACTGATGATGCCTTAGACGGCGTGGGTGATGTCTTACAGCGTGCGAAGGAACTTGCGACCAATGCGTCAAATACTGGTTCGATGACAAAAGAAGACCGAGACAAAATAAAAATTGAGCTCGACCAGATGCAGCAGCAACTACATGACCTGGCGAACACTAAAGTTGGAGATAAATATATTTTTAGCGGAACAAATACAGACACACCGCTCTATGCTGAAGGCGCTTATTCAAGTGCATCTGGTATCAATTCGGAAGTTAATATTGAAGTTTTCGATGGAGTTAGTCTTCGTGTGAATACTAAAGCTTTAGAATCCTTTTCAGAAATTGATAAAATATTTAATGACATAAAAAAGAAAGTAGATAACTCGGAGGATTATGACGACACGGTAGAGTTTGGACCAATAATTTCTCGTATTGAGAAAGAGTTCGATAAAGTACTAACAAATAGAGCTGATGTTGGTGCTCGTTCTAACCGCGCAGAACTCATGAAAAACCGTCTAGAAATGCAAGAAGGAGCAGCAAAAAAACAGCGCTCTGAAAACGAAGACGTAGACTACGAAGTGGCAATCACCGAACTGATCACTTCCGAATCCATCCACCGTGCTGCCCTCTCCGTAGGCGCACGTATCATCCAGCCGTCGCTCGTCGACTTCTTACGATAACAAAATAATTCGTATTCAGGGTGCCTGGTATGGACACCATTCGCACGAACTTGCGAATTGTGGCTATACCAGGCATCCGTTTTTAAAGGAGTGAACCCAATGAACATCCCACAACTGCAAATCCAGACCACACCGGCAAAACTGGGCTTGCAAATCGACAAGCCCATTCAGGAAATTGAGCAGCCGAAAGCCACCCAGAGCATCGAACAGCCCGCAGCCATCCTGGAAATGTCAACGACACGCCCGCAACTGTCACTCGATACGACTGAAAACCGTGCTGACATTGACCTGAAAAGTACCTTACGCCGCAGTGCAGATAATGCGCAATACGGCATGCAGAAAGTCCAAGAAGGAGCAGTCCGCCGTGCATCAGAGGGACAGCAACTAATGAAAATAGAAAATGGTGCCAGCATCGCAGACGTCGTCAAACAAAACACCGACCGTCCGCAAGCTGACATCAACGTCCGCTTCGTAGGCGACCGCACCAAACTGCAAATGAGTTTCAGCGAAGGCTCACTCAACATCAACGCCACACCGCAAAAAGCTAACATCGACGTCCAAATCAACAAACCAGTCCACAATTACACGCAAGGGAAATTAACGGGCGTCATGGAGCAGTACAACTCCATCCAGATCGACTGGAAAATGTAGTATACCAAACACCAAGGGTCCTGGTATCCCGAAAAAAGGAGCAAACCTAATGCAAATCCAAACTAAATTCCACGGCAACATCCAAATCGAACCAACTGAAACCTGGCACTTCCCAAAAGGCCTCCCGGGATTTGAAGAAGAAACCGAATTCACCTTACTGCCAATTGAAGGCAACAACGCTTTCCAAGTGCTCCAATCAACCAATCAAGCCAATACAGCATTCATCGTAGCAAATCCATACACACTGACAGACAACTACTCATTCGAAATCGATGAACCAACTATCAACTCGCTCGAAATTACTAAACCGGAAGATGTTATGGTGCTCGGCATCCTGTCCATGAAGCAGCCATTCGACCAATCAACCATTAACCTTCAAGCGCCGCTCGTTTTCCAGCTGCACAACAAGAAAGCAAAACAAATGATCCTCAACGACAACCGTTTCGAAGTCAGACACCAAATCGGCAAAGGAGGAAACTAACATGCTCGTCCTATCCCGCAAACCAAACGACACTATCCAAATCGCAGATAATATTGAGATCCGCATACTCGAAATTAAAGGTGACACCGTGCGGATCGGCATCGAAGCACCAAAATCCGTTGACATCCTAAGGGGCGAGCTAGTCATGTCCGTCAGAGAAACCAACACCGAATCCATCACACTCGACGCAAATCTATTCTCCCAGCTCGTCAATAAAGACTAATATAAACCATACCTCAAACGCCAGGGTGCCAGGCTCCCGACACCATTCGCATGCCCTTAGCGAATGGTGACGGGACCTGGCAACCCGGTATAAAAAAAGAAATACTCCCCCATCCAACCTACTATTAAACAATCCAAACCAATAAAACCAAACCAAACCCAACGACCTTCGGTCATCAAGTCAGATATCAATAATTATCTTACCCACCAACCAAGCGCCACATTGCATACACATTTAAAACAATTTAAAAATAAATTCTAGTAAACACTAAACACTCTATCCACACATCCGATATTAGTAATGTAAGCGGGAGATAGAGACCGGCCGGATCCATCAACCGCCCAAAAAATCGGGTCACAAGGACGTGCACCCAACAAACAATCAAGGAGGAAACTAAAATGATTATCAATCACAATATCGCAGCACTTAACACACACCGCCAATTGGGAGCGAACAATGCACAAGCTTCTAAAAACTTAGAAAAACTATCTTCTGGTCTACAAATTAACCGTGCAGGAGACGATGCAGCTGGTCTTGCAATCTCTGAAAAAATGCGTGGACAAATCCGCGGTTTAGATATGGCAGCTAAAAACTCTCAAGATGGGATTTCTTTAATCCAAACAGCTGAAGGTGCATTGAACGAAACACATGATATCCTTCAACGTATGCGTGAACTTGCAACACAAGCAGCAAATGATACAAATACATCAACAGACCGCGGTGAAATTCAAAAGGAGATTAATTCTTTAACATCTGAAATTAACCGTATTGGTAACACTACTGAGTTCAACACTCAAAAATTATTGAACGGTGAGAAAGATACTACCGTTACTGCGAATGCAGGTGTCACTAATGTAGGTGTTGGTGCCGTAACAGGCACAGCAATTACAGTTGATGGTGTTAATTTAACTGGCTTAACTCTTACAGGTTCCGGTGCAGAAAAAGCTACTGCAATAAAGACTGCGATTTCTGGTAATGGTGAACTGAGTGCTAAATACGACGTCACGACTACAGGAAGTGGTGCGGATGCACAAGTTGTATTGACTCAGAAAACTGGGCAAGAGAGTTCCACAGTCGCAACTGTTAACGCTACGGGTCTGGGTACTGTTACTACAACTGCAGGGAATTCAGCTGGTGAAGGGTTGCAATTCCAAATAGGAGCTAACGAAAATCAGAGTTTAACTTTAGAAATCGCTGATATGCGTGCTTCAGCTTTAGGTATTACAGGAACGGCAGGCGATGCAGGATTTACTGCTGCTGATTCAGTGACGAATGGAACAGATGCTGCAAATACAGAAGCTGCTCTTGATGTTTCGACACATGCAAACGCGGCTGCAGCAGTTACAAAAATTCAGGAAGCAATTGATAAAGTTTCCGCAGAACGTTCTAAATTAGGTGCAAACCAAAACCGCTTAGAACACACAATCAACAACCTCGGAACTTCTTCCGAAAACCTAACAGCTGCGGAATCACGTATCCGCGACGTGGATTATGTTTTATCAGCTGCGTAAGCAACTGAGACAAACACAGTCGTCCTGACTGGTAACGGTCAGAGAGTACGACCGGGTGAATTGCTGGAAACCCCTGAAACTGTCCTTGCCACAACGTAACTGGAAACGGTAAGCGTGAAGGCTCGAAAAAAGAACAGATTGGGCAATCAGCAGCCAAGCTCCTGTCTCGAAAGAGTGGAGAAGGTTCAACGACTAGGATAGACCATCTAACGCGCTCAGCCATGATGATGAAATCCGTAGGAAACACAAGAATGAGTAACTTGCGAATCCGAAGTGCCCGGCCCCTACCCAGAGTGGAGGGTGAAGATATAGTCTAGTCATTAGTGAAAGCTAATGTTCGCACGATGGCGAAAGAGATGATGGACTTCACGAAGAACAACATCTTAACTCAAGCAGCACAAGCAATGTTGGCTCAAGCACAACAGTCATCGCAGGGAGTTTTACAACTTCTTCGATAATGTTGTACGGGCGTCTTATCTGGCAACGGATAAGATCATCACTGGGTGAATTGCTGGAACCTCCTGAGAGCTCTTCTGCCACAGCGGAACTGGAAACGGTAAACGCGAAGGCCTGAAAAAGAAGAGATTGGACAATCAGCAGCGAAGCCCCTGTCGGGAAACCGTGGGGAACGTTCAACGACTAGGATATACCGTCTAAGGCAGTAGCTATGGCGATGAAATCCGTAGGGTGTTACTAAGTAACATTCGAAGTGCCCAGCCCCTTATTGTATGAGGGTGAAGATATAGTCTATTCCATGATCGAAAGACATGGCGGCAAAGCAAGCCAACCAACAACCACAAGGCGTACTTCAATTGCTACGTTAATATGGTTAAACAGACACGATCCGATAACTCGGATCGTGTCTTTTCAAATTTATTGAAGTCATTATTTAAAAGAAAGATATGGGAGCGTGGGGATTCCCTGTCTATCATGCTTTACAAACACCCCTTTCTCCTCAGTTCTTTCAGTTTGTAAACAACCGACCAATAAGACCTGCCTAATTCATCAGCAATCATTTGGTCAGAAAATTTCGCGTTTTTTAATACGGTCATTCGCTCGATCTCCTCCTTCGTATAAGTCTTAAAGCGTTCAGACGAACTGACGACAATTCTGATATCCCGCCCGAATTTCTCTTGCAATGACTCATACTTCAATGAAATATTTTCCTCCAAATCGGTTTTGTATCTCATACAGTTAATTTCTTTCACATACGGACCAATCATATTAAACAGGTGTCGTACTTCCTGTTCCTTGTTCAGCTTCAATAAACTTTTATGACCATCCGGATGACCCGACAATACAAAGCTGGTTCCAAATGTTTCGTTCAAATGATCCGCCAGCACCTGATTCTCCTGCTGCGTGAAGTTCAAGGTATACAGCATAATACTCGGCATGCAGTAGACCGTATGATTACGTGCGTTATAGCGGAAAGAAACTGACAGGCTGCCGTCGTCCAGATAAAGTGCAGCGAAGAATACAGGATGTGTACAACGGGCAAGGAATGTTTTGTCCAATGTCTTACGCCCGAATGGGTATAGAAGTTCGCGCAACTGCTTGAAATACGGATGACTCGCTGAACGCAGATAATTCCCGTTAATGGTAAAGGAAAGATCACGCAGCTGTGATAGTTTCCATTCACGATACCCCCGCTGGCCTTCCCCGAAATGTTCTTGATAATAACAGTTCACACTCCGCGCTGCGCCATTGCTTATAAAACCGTCTCCCAGCAGACTGCCGAACAGGAGCTGCTCCTGATAGTCCGAAGGCTCAAAGGGAGCGATGCTGTCTTCAAACCACTTCCCCCTGTCTGTTACAAGTTGTCGTTTCAACTCTTCCTTGTACAAATCACATTTTTTTATATGATATTTTTTTGCTATGGTGCGAACTTGGCTGATAGTGAGATTGACAGCGTCAGCTACAATACTTGTAGGAGTGTTGGGAAAATGCTGTTTGATATAGGAAATAGTTTCATCACATGGCATAGTAAAAATCCTCCTTTTCAAATTAAAAACCGACTATGAAGGAACGTATGTTTCTATTATAACATGACCTTAACAATTCACGTAATGATCCCTGTATATTGCGGAATCACTTGTTCCAACCTGATAACTTCTCATGACGTCTTCTATGCTCTGCCTTCAAAATACTGTTTCTCAGCCGATATAAACTATATGAATATGTTACACTTTACATAAAACTATTAACTGGAGGCGTTCTCCGTGGAACTGATTTTTCAACAGCAGAAGATCACTCTCGACAATGCAACTGCTGATCATATTATTAAACAAATTAACAACTTACTGGCGAAGGATTATTATTTGAGTCATTTTATCGCAGACGGGATAGAAGTATATGAAAATCATGAAAGTTATCTGAATGAACATGCTAGGGAAATTGAAGAGCTGGAAATCATTGCGAAGACAGTGAAGGGATTTGTAAATGATTTGCTTCTTTCTGCTGAAGAATATACACAGCGCGCAATCCCGGAGCTGGCTCCGCTTGCAGAAGCTTTCTATGACAATCCACAACCTGAAACATGGACCACACTTGATCAGCTGCTTGGCGGTCTTCAATGGATCAATGAAATGCTGATGACTATCGGAAAAAGCATGGCTGTGCCGTCGAATTGGCAAGGATATCTCGCTGTTTCTGATAAAATGCAGGAAGATATTCAAAGTTTGGCCGAAGCCATAGAGAATGAAGACAATGTATTGATTGGAGACATCATTCAATATGAACTGCTGCCGAACTTTGAAGAATTAGAAAAAGAAATACAGTTGACTATGGATAATGAGGGTTTGCGCCATGATCTTAATTGACAATCGTAATGTTTTGCGTTTAAAAGACCGGGAACTATTGCAGCGCCTTTCTAAGTGGGATGACCAGCCAGCGAGCGGGACGGTATTCTCTGAACCAGCAAAAACAGGAGCACTCACATTAAAAATACTGTATGATGGCAAGCCTCTCTATCTGCAAAGTAAATATGACCCGCAGAAAGAAGCAGAGCGGTTTGCCGGGAAATATGATGGGGAAGTCATTAAACATGTGCTCTTTGCGGGTATCGGCACTGGCGCGCATATCCAAGCGTTTATGGAGAAGCACCCTGATGCGAAATTTTCTATATATGAACCAAATGAAGAAGTACTGCATATGTATTTATCGAACTTTTGTCTAGACAACCTGCCCATTCGGCAGTTAGAAAAGATTTTCACTGGAATTGAAGAAGAAACCGTAATGGCAGAGGTCCAGCAAATTCTGGCAGCGTCTAATAATGTCTTAAAAATTATTACACTACCAGTCTATGAAAAGATCTATGGGGAGCAACTTCAAATCATCTTTCAAAAAGCACTTGAATCTGTGAAAGACAGACATAGCGCTCTCGCGACAAATATCGCTTTTCAAAAGCGATGGACCATTAACTCTATAAAAAACTTCCCGACGGTCTTACAAACGCCGAATATCTTGCATGATATTGATCGAAGTGCTTTCGAAGGGAAACCTGCAATCATTGTTGCTGCCGGACCTTCGCTGAATGAGGAGTTTGAGAATCTGAGGCATATTAAGGAACATGGTCTGGCTTATATCTTTTCGGTTGGATCGGCGATTAATGCATTGATTGAGCAGGGGATTTATCCGGATGCTGCTTGTACGTATGACCCGCAAGATATTAACTATCGGGTGATACAAGTTATTAAAGATAAAGATTTAAAAGATATCCCTCTCATATTTGGAAGTAGTGTCGGTTTTGAAACGCTGGAAAATTACCCTGGTGAGTTATTACATATGATTGTTAGCCAAGATACGGTGTCATCGGCTTTTATAGACTTTCCAGAGGAGATGCAGTTGAACTTCGTAAATGACGCTCCGTCTATTGCGGTTGTCACCTTCCAAGTGCTTGCGAAGCTTGGTGTCAGCCACATCATGTTGGTGGGGCAAAACCTTGCCTATATTGCTAATCAACATTACGCTAAAGGCATTGACTATGGTACAGGCAGCCAAACAGTAAGTGAAGAAAAGTTGAGTTCGGCGCTGTCAATAAAAGATGTATATGGTAATGATGTAAAAACAACAGACGATTTTAATCGAATGCGTCAGCAATTAGAGATGTATATTTCAAGTCATCCACAAGTTAAAGTGTGGAATACAACAAAAGGCGGAGCAGCGATTCAAGATGCAGAGTTTAGAGCGCTTGAAGACATCATTCAAGACGATTTAAATAAACCCGTATTTCAAAAAGGATGGACCCGGCCTGTTCACGGCTACCGTACGGACCATCTAGAGAAGAAGCTGCAAGAAATGAATCGTCAATGTGAAATCCTGGGAGCAGTACTTAATAGAATTTTTGACGTCTTAAAATCCATCCATCAAGAAGTTTGTTTAAAGAAAACAAATCAATTAGAAAAAAAATATAATCAGTTGGATACTGAGATTGATGTAATGAAGAATAATAACTTTTATAAGACGTTCGTTGAGCCGATGGTCCGTGTCCAACAAGAGTTCCTTAATCAAAATATTAAGCATGTTAGGCATGAAAATCAAGCCTTGAGAAAGGGCGGGATCATTGTAGCAGAGTTTTCTAACTTTATTACAGAATGTGCGCAAAATTATAATTTTGCACATCAGCTCTACAGAGAAATGAAAAGTGAAATTGAATCTATCATAAATTGAAAGTAGTGGTTCCATGGTACAAGGCAAAACAATATTAGTTACAGGCGGTACCGGTTCTTTCGGTAAGAAGTTCATTAGAAAAGTGTTAACACAAGGCGTGAAAAAGGTTATTGTCTTCAGCAGAGATGAGTTAAAGCAATATGAAATGAAACAGGAGTTTACTGATTCCCGGCTTCGTTTTTTTATAGGTGATATACGTGATAAAGATCGGCTTTATCGTGCATTCGACGGAGTAGATATCGTCATTCACGCCGCTGCAATGAAACATGTAGATGCCTGTGAATACAATCCATTCGAAGCTGTGAAGACGAATATACATGGAGCACAAAATGTCATTGAAGCAGCAATTGACCGCGGAGTCGAGAAGGTCATCGCACTTAGCACAGATAAAGCAGCAAGTCCTGTGAATTTATATGGCGCAACTAAACTTGCTTCGGATAAATTATTTGTTGCGGCGAACTCATATGTAGGAGAAAAACATACTATGTTCTCTGTGGTTCGCTACGGCAATGTAGCAGGCAGCCGGGGAAGCGTGGTACCTTTCTTCAAGAAGATAAAAAGTACAGGGAAGATACCTATCACTGATCCTCGCATGACAAGGTTCTGGATTACCTTGGAACAAGGGGTTCAGTTCGTATTAGATAATTTAGAACGGATGCAGGGTGGCGAAATCTTTGTTCCGAAGATACCGAGTATGAGGGTTACAGATTTAGCAGAAGCCATTGCGCCTGAGTGTGAGATAGAAATCGTTGGAATTCGTCCAGGTGAAAAATTGCATGAGGCAATGATTATGGAAGATGATGCGCGACATACGAGAGAGTATGATACGTATTACGTGATCCAGCCGGAATTTTCTTGGTGGACGGACGAGGAGAGACAAAATTCTAAAGAGCTTTCAGATCAGTTTAAATATACGAGTGATACAAATAATGACTGGTTGACTATTGAGGAACTTCGACAGTTTTCAGAAGAAATATAAAGGAGACGTTAAAAATGAAAATTGTAGCTATCATTCAGGCTCGTATGACCTCGACTCGACTACCCGGAAAGGTATTAAAAAAGGTCTTAGGAAAGACGCTTTTAGAGTTTCAGCTTGAGCGTGTAGCAAGGAGTAAATATATTAATGAAATAGTGGTAGCGACCACTATTAATAATACTGACGATACTATTGTAGACCTATGTACTCAACTCAAAGTTCCGATATATCGTGGATCAGAGGAAGATGTATTATCTCGTTACTATGAAGCAGCTATTCAGTCAGAAGCAAATATCGTTGTAAGGTTGACTTCTGATTGCCCTTTAATCGATCCCGGAATAGTAGACCAAGTTATAGAACTTTATTTGAGTAATCCAAGTAAAGACTATGCTTCAAACACTTTGATTAGAACATACCCTTTAGGAATGGATACAGAAGTATTTAACTTCCATGTATTAGAAGAGGCGTTTAACAAAGCAACACTGCAAAGGGATAGGGAGCATGTTACTTCATATATTTATAGAGAGAATAAAGAGTTTCAATTGATTAATCTTTCACTAAACAGAAATATAAGTTTTAACCGATGGACAGTTGACACAAAAGAAGATTACCTATTGATAAAAGAGATTCTGGAGAGAATTTATCCTGAAAATCCATACTTCTCTATGGATGATATAATAAACTTAATAAATAAGTATCCTGAACTATCAGAAATCAATAAGGGAATTAGACAAAAAAAGATATAGACTTTAATAGGAGTTGAATAGGAATGGCAGAATATCGTACTGAACAGGAAAGTTTTTGGGCTGAAAAATTTGGTGCAGAATATATTAAAAGAAATCAAGAATACATCAATAATATTCCTTTTTTTTCAAATATTTTAATGAAGACATCTAAGGTAGAATCAATTATTGAGTTTGGATCTAATATAGGAATGAATTTGAAAGCAATTAGAAAGTTACTTCCTAATGTTAGTCTTTCAGCAATAGAAATAAACAGCGAAGCAGTTAAGCAATTAAGTGAATTAGATGAAGTTGAAATTTATAATGAGTCAATTTTAGATTTTCAAGTTGATTATTGTCGTGACCTAGTATTAATTAAAGGAGTTCTAATTCATATAAATCCTCTTTATCTTAATGATGTATATGAACTGTTATATAAGACATCCAATAAGTATATATGTATAGCAGAATATTATAATCCTACTCCAATAGAAATAGACTATAGAGGACATAAGGGAAAGTTATTTAAAAGAGATTTTGCAGGTGAAATACTTGATAAATATAGCGATTTAGAGTTAATTGATTATGGCTTTGTTTATCACAGAGATAACAATTTTCCGCTAGACGACGTTACTTGGTTCTTATTAAGAAAGAAGGCATACTAGACTATATGAAAATAATGATACGTACAGATGCTTCTATTGAAATAGGAACTGGCCACGTAATGCGATGTTTAACTCTCGCTAAGCAACTACAACGTCACGGAGCAGAAGTGACGTTTATTTGTCGTAACTTGGTTGGAAATAGCATTGCTTACCTAAAATCGCAGAATGTCGGGGTTCTTTCATTACCTGAAATGAAGGATTCCACCAGTGATATAGAATGGATATCGGAAAATTGGAAGCAAGATGCTAAAGATACAGCTTCATTATTGAAACAATCGGGTTGTAAGGTCGATGTATTGGTAGTGGATCATTATTCATTAGACGAGAAATGGGAAAGGGAATTTGACCAATTGGTCAGCTCTATTTTTGTGATTGATGATTTAGCAAATCGTCCACATAAGTGTAATTACCTTCTTGATCAAAACTATTACCATAATATGCAGGAACGTTATATTGGTTTAGTACCAGACGAATGCGTCCTTTTATTAGGACCGGATTATGTGCTTTTGCGTGATGAATTTATTGAAGCGGCTAAAAGACCGAGAATTCGCTCTGGGAAAGTGGAGAATTTATTGATTTTCTTTGGCGGAACGGATCCGACAGGCGAAACAATCAAGGCATTAGAGGCAGTCCAGGAATCCGAACAGCAGTTTAAAAATATTGATGTCGTAGTTGGGGCATCTAATCCTCATAAAGAAATAGTCGAAGAATTATGTAAAGCGACTCCAAACGCTCAGTATCTCTGCCAAGTAAATAATATGGCAGAGTTAATGATGAAAGCAGATTTGGCTATAGGTGCTGGTGGATCGACAATATGGGAAAGATGTATTCTATTATTGCCGTCAATTATCTTAGTAACGGCGGAGAATCAAAAAGAGGTTACTAAAGCAGTAGCTGAACAAGGTTCAATTTTTTATTTAGGAGAATTTATAGAAGTAGGAAGAAAAGATATTAGCGATAGTTTAAAATATGTTAATAAAAATACCGAATTCTTTAAAAAGAGTATTGAAAACTGTGAAAAACTAATAAGTATTAGGTCAGTAACGGGGCAACCTATCTGTAAAAGGTTGATAATATAATAGGTAGGAGTGATTAGGAATTATGGAAACTGAGATGAGTATAAATGCCAGACTTTTTGCAACTTACTTAAATAGCAATGATTTTTGCAGTGAAAACCTTAATGGATATTATTCATAATGAAAATAGCTATCCTATCCGATATCCATGCCAATTTACCTGCTTTAGAAGCAGTACTAAATCATGCTCAAGATTTAGAAATTGATTATTATTGTATTTTAGGAGATTTAGTTGGATACTATCTTAATCCCAAAGAAGTTGTTGAGAGAATTATGTCTTTGCCTAATTCAACAACTATACAAGGTAATCATGAACGATTACTTATAAACGCGGTTAATAAAGAAGTTTCCTTAAAGGAATTGAATGATAAATTTGGAGAGGGACATTCATTGGCAATAAAATGTTTATCTCAGGAACAACTCAAATGGTTATCTGAATTGCCAGTAGAAAAGGATCTTTTATTTGATAACCTCTTAATTAAACTTTGCCATGGTGCACCAAGTCAGCCTGACTATTATTTATATCCTACAGTTAATAAAAGTAAGTTAGAAGAGTTTTTATCTGAAGAATATGACTACATTTTTACAGGACACAGTCACTATCCATTTATTACTGCTCGTAATAATACCTTGTTAATAAATGTAGGCTCTGTCGGTATGAGTAAAGATGTGGGTGGCATTGCATCTTGGGGAATGATTGATACTTCTAATAAAGTATATGTTCCTTATCGCACTCCTTTTAATGTAGATAAAGTAAAACTCTTAATAACTGAAACTAAAAACACAAATGGAAAGTATTTAATAAATATACTAAACCGTAGAAGATATGATAGGGAAGGAGATCTAATTAATGGAGCCGATTAACATTTTAGTAACAGGAGCAGCTGGTGATATAGGCAGGGGAATGTCAAAAATCTTAAAAGAAATTTCTTGGGTTAATCAAATCTATGGTATGGACATAAATGAACAATTTCCTGCAAACTATTTTTTTAATGGATTCATTAAAGGTCCAAAAATTACAGAAAAAAGTTATCTTTCTTTCTTAGAAGGTACGATAGAAGAGTTCAACATTAATATGGTTATCCCGGCATCCGAAATAGAAATTAGGTACTTTATGGATAATAAAATTAATAGGATCAATAATATTCCAATTTTGATGGCTAGTTCTGATGTGATGGAAATTGGCTTTGATAAATTAGAAACAGCGAAGTTCTTAAAAGATAATGATATGCCATTTCCTGAAACAACAAAAGTAAAAAACAATTCCAATGTTAAACTTCCATGCATTATCAAGAGTAGAGATGGATCAGGTAGTAAAACGGTAGAACTAGTTACGGAGAATAATTATGAATATTACAAAGAAAACTTTGAAGAATGGATATTTCAGGAGCTAATCTTGCCTGAGGAAGAGGAATATACTTGTGGACTTTTCAAAAGTAAATTGGGAAGTATTCAAAAAATAATTTTCAAACGAGTACTTCATGGAGATAGAACAGGCTATGCTGAAGTCGTAAGAGATACCAAAATAGAAAATTTGCTAGATGACTTTTGCAGTAAATTAAGCTTCCAAGGCAGTATTAACATTCAATTAAGAATGTCTAATAAAGAAATTCCTGTCATCTTTGAAATAAATCCAAGGTTTTCAAGTACATTAGTTTTCAGGCATTTACTGGGTTTTAAGGATTTAGAATGGTCGATAAAAGATAAAATAAATTGTCTGGAAGATATAGAGTTTGATATCGATAAAATAGCAAATAAAAAAATTTTTCGCTCTGATTGTGAGATAATATATTATTAATGGATGTGTTAGGTCAATGAAAGTTGTAATTGCCTTTGATAAATCATTTTATAGAGATACCTTTTTGAAATTGAAAGAAATATATCTGGATTTTGAGTTCTATTATTTTGAAAATAATTCAATGCTCAATTTGCCACTACTTGAGAGTATAAATCCTAAATTCATTTTTTTTCCACATTGGTCAACTATTATACCTAAAGAAATATATGAAAACTTTAATTGTATTATTTTTCACATGACAGATCTTCCCTATGGTCGTGGGGGAAGTCCTTTACAAAACTTGATAGCAAGGGGCATTTATGAAACTAAAATATCGGCTATTAAGTGTGTGGAGACATTGGATGCAGGACCGATATATACAAAAGTACCTTTTTCATTACACGGTAATGCCGAGGAAATATATTTGCGTGCAGCTGAAAAAATACAAGGGATGATAGAATATATTTTAAACAATGAGCCTGAACCTATTGAGCAGTCTGGACAAATTATTGAATTTAAAAGGCGTAATCCTTTAGAGAGTGATCTATCAGGATTATCAAGCTTACATGCTGTGTTTGATTATATTCGAATGCTAGATGCTGATGGCTATCCTAAAGCATTTATTGAGGTGGGAGACTTCAGATATGAATTTACACGTGCATCAAGAAAAGCAAATGAAGTTATAGCGGATGTAAAAATTAAACTGAAGAGGACAGAAGAGATATGAAAACAATTTTAGTGATTGCTGCTCATCCTGATGATGAAGTGCTCGGTTGTGGCGGGACAATGGCCAAGCATTCATTAGAAGGAGATCGTGTTTATACTGCAATACTTGCTGAAGGCTTAACAAGCAGAAATAAGAAAAGAGACAGGGAACACTATAGTAATGAGTTTAGTATTTTACATAAGGCTGCTCAGAAGGCGAATGATATTCTGGGAGTCTTGAAATTAGAATTATTGGATTTCCCGGATAACCGGATGGACTCGGTAGACCGATTGGATATTATAAAAGTTATTGAAGAGTTAATTAACAAAGTTAAGCCTGATATTATTTATACACATCATATTGGGGACGTAAATATTGATCACCGCAGAATTCATGAGGCTGTAATGACAGCAGTAAGACCTATTCCAGGTAATCATTGTGTTGAAGAGTTACTATTTTTCGAAACTGCCTCAAGCACAGAGTGGATAACTGCCGGAACAGCACCTGCTTTTACCCCTAACTGGTATGTAAATATTGAAAAGACTTTATCATTGAAGCTAAAAGCACTTGAAGCATATGAAACTGAGATGAGAAATTGGCCACACGCTCGATCAATAATTGCTCTGGATCATCTGGCTAAATGGAGAGGGGCAAATATTGGGGTTGAAGCGGCTGAAGCATTCATGCTTGGCAGGAAAATAACTAGGTAATTGAGGTGTTAATCGAATGCAGGAAATACAGATAGGAAGTATAATGATTGGGCGAGAATCTGAACCATTTATAATAGCTGAAATGTCAGGAAATCACAATCATTCTTTAGAACGCGCACTCCAAATAGTTGAAGCAGCAGCAAAATCGGGTGCTGATGCGCTGAAAATCCAAACATACACTGCTGACACCATGACGCTAAATATTGAAAATCCTGACTTTCAAATTGATGATGAAAAAAGTCTTTGGAATGGTAATAATCTTTATCAGTTGTATCAACAGGCTTATACTCCATGGGAATGGCATAAACCAATATTTGATCGTGCTCGTGAACTGGGAATGATAGCTTTCAGTACGCCTTTTGATGAGACAGCTGTCGATTTTTTGGAAGAACTCAATGTTCCTCTTTATAAAGTAGCTTCATTTGAAAACAATGATATACCTCTGATCAAAAAAATTGCGGCAACAGGGAAGCCGATGATTATTTCTACCGGCATGGCAACTGTAGCTGAATTGGATGAAGCTGTACGGGCAGCTAAAGAAGCAGGCTGCAAAGATTTAATTTTACTTAAATGTACAAGTACTTATCCAGCGACTGCTGAAAATACAAATATATTGACGATACCACATATGCGAGAATTGTTTAATGTTCAAGTAGGTTTATCTGATCACACTATGGGCACTGGAGTAGCGGTTGCCAGCGTGGCACTTGGCGCTACTGTCATAGAGAAGCATTTCACGTTGTCCAGAGCAGACGGCGGTGTGGATTCGGCATTCTCGATGGAGCCTGATGAAATGGCAATGCTGGTTGATGAAACGGAACGTGCTTGGCAGGCGATGGGACAAGTCACGTATGGAGCGACAGAAGCGGAAACAGAATCATTGAAGTTTAGGCGCTCTATCTATGTTTCAAAAGATATTAAAGCTGGAGAACAGCTTGATAAGGAGAACATCAGAGTGATACGTCCGGGATATGGCCTATCCCCTAAGCATTATAACAAGTTAATTGGGTTGAAAGTTCCACGAGACATAGCTGCAGGCACACCAGTGAGTTGGGAGTTGTTAAATTGATATGAAGAGACTTGAAGACTTTTTATCATATGGAAAGCAATCTATTGATGAAGAAGACATTGAAGCGGTCGTAAGCACTTTACGATCGCCTTTTTTAACACAAGGTCCTAAGGTTGAGGAGTTTGAGAAGAAGTTAGCTGACTATGTAGGTGCAAAATATGCCGTTGCTTTTTCTAATGGAACAGCGGCCTTACATGGGGCTTGTTATGCAGCAGGAATACGCGAAGGCGATGAAGTGATTACCACACCTATTACATTTGCAGCCACATCTAATGCTGTCCTTTATTGTGGCGGCACACCTGTCTTTGCAGATATAGATGTAGCTACATACAATATTGATCCGGAAGAAATCAAGAAAAAGATTACGACAAAAACAAAGGCAATTATACCGGTTGATTTCACAGGTCAGCCTGTAGATCTTGATGCAATCATGTCGATTGCGAAAGAACATAATCTCCTTGTTATAGAGGATGGGGCTCATTCACTGGGAGCTTACTATAAAGGACGGAAAGTCGGTTCCCAAGCAGATATGACTATGTTCAGTTTCCATCCCGTTAAACCTATCACAACAGGAGAGGGTGGGATAATTACAACTGATTCCAAACAATATTACGAGAAACTAAAGCTATTCCGCAGCCATGGTATCCAGAAGACTCCTTATTCACTGGAACAAGGTGACTGGTACTATGAAATGACAGATCTTGGTTTTAACTATCGAATGAATGATATACAAGCTTCTTTAGGAATATCGCAATTGAATAAGCTAGACGACTTTGTAGAACGGCGCAAAGAAATTGCAGCGTTATACAATGAGAAACTGGCTGATATACCTGGCATTATCTTGCCGAAACAGCTTGAGGAAACTGAATCAGGATGGCATTTGTATATGATCCAGCTGGACGGGCGTTTGGTGAAAAAGTCTAGACGGGAAGTTTTTGAAGAGATGCGTGCGCTAAATATTGGCGTGCATGTGCACTATATTCCGGTTTATTGGCACCCTTATTATCGGGAGTTGGGGTATGAGAGAGGTATTTGTCCGGTTACGGAGAGATGGTATGAGCGGGCGTTGACGTTGCCTATTTTTCCTGGAATGAACGAAAAAGACGTCAATGACGTTGTTGGAGCATTGAAGAGTGTGTTAGGATTATCAGATTAATATTTTGTCACACGTATCTTGATTAACTAACTATATAAGTAGTATTAAATTTTTTACATCATAAGGAAGTTATGTTCTATCTACTTAGTTGATTGGATTGCAAGCTGACTGAGGGGATCAGTCCGACAGGAGACAACAACTTAGGAGAGCGAAGCGACCAAATTGACTCACCGCGAACCCTCTAGAAAGCGTCCGCTTGGAACGGAAATCAACGGTACAAAGTACTTAAAAATGACTCTGTCATATATTAAATCGTCTGGTGGTTGAAAACATGGCTTTATTGTCTCATAAAACAGATGCCCAAGAAATAGAGTTAATTATAACCGGAAACGCAATGAAAAACTTTCATAAAGTTTTGAGAAAAAACTTAAAAATTGAAAGTATGTCCTATAGCTTTGAAACTGAACTGGTATCAAGAGATAGGCAAGGTTATGTTGAAGAACGGCAATGTGCTTGTACGGTTCCAGACTTTACTCTTCAAAAGGTAAGTAAGGTAATCTTCTATACAGAAAATATTGCAAACTATATAAATAATTCTTTCACGAAAATATACAATAGGAAGGTTTTTGATAAAATCATTCCGGTTGTAATAGCGTATTTGCTGGCACATGAAACAGTTCATGTTTTTCAGGTGCAAGTGGGGAGACTAACAAGAGATATACATGAAGGTGAAAAAAAGCTCTCTTATAAAGAGAGACCAACTGAAATTGAGGCAGACAACAGGGCTTTAGAAATTATGAAAAACTGTGATATATTTACATTGAAAATTTGTAATTTAGTAAAGGAAAGAAAATGCGCAGATAGCAAAGACGTTGATGAGCTAATGAAGTCTTTTAAAGAAGAATGATAAAGCAATATATCAAAAAAGTACTAAAGGCTCAAAAAATTCACTGATTAAAATCATATGTCTACTTCAAAAAAATAAGTCACCAACTGGCTAACGGATAATCCGGTCTGCTGCCGGATTAAAGCCAATACACTACGATGGGATTCAGTGATTGCAATTTGATAAGCAGCAGTCTTCTTTTCTGGACAAAACAAGATGCCCAGTTTATCCGTTTTTTCATTAATCTCCGCTAACAGTTTGGAAGTTTTAATAAAAGCAGGCAAGTATACTGTAGTCCTCTTGGCAATCGGCCGAAGAGGCAATTCAACTGCCACTTTCCTGCCCATTGCGGCGTGCAGCCAGGGAGAAACGAGTTTTAAGAAGTAGATAATCTGAAATTGGTCATATAAAATCAGACGGTTCTGTCCGTCGGTTGTGAATTGCAGTCTGAATTTATGAAAAAGCAGGGCAATCAGCTGCCGGTTTTCCTCTCCAGAGAAACTCTCTGTTGATAAGATGATTTTTGTCATTTTTCCGTTGGTGATTTTTAGATGCCCGTCATCCTGTTATCACCAGGACAGAGCTTCATTGTTTAAGAATTCATTCAGAAAATCGGATGGGACCACTTTTTTGCTGGAAGGATACCAGATGCGAGAGAGTTCAGTAATCTGTTCATGGGTCCTTGACTGTACGGTATAACACTCCGAAAACCCATTCGCTAGACGCGGATCGATGACCTTCTTATAGGCAGGCGGCGACAGAGGCAGAAAATCTTTCAGCTGCTCATAGCCATTCTCCGACCAGCCAAGATCCTCAAATTCAAGTACCAGGTCCCCAAACAATTAAAAATACCTATCTTCTTCAAAACAAAAAGTCGCCAACTGGCTAACAGATCATCCGGTTTTTTGCCGGTTCGTAGCTAAAATTTCACAAAGGGCTTAAGAGAGATCACCATTTGATAAGCGGCAGTATCGACAGCGGCTGAAGAAATTTGCTTAAACTCTAAAATGGATAATTGGCAAATTGTTTTCTACCCATACGAAGCAAATTAGTTTGCTTTCCAACATTTCATTAATTTCTGCTGTTGGTTTAGAAATCTTAATAGAAGCAGGAAAATTGCTAGTTGTTCGTTTTGCGATTAGCCGCAACGGCAATTCAACTGCGGCTTTTCTATGCATAGCATCCTGCAGATAGGGAGAAACTAGTTTTAAATAGTAGAAGATCTGGAATGTTTATGACTGTTAATGACAAGCTTTTAATCGAAGGTACCAGGTCCCCAAACAATCTTTTGAGAACATTTATTTGTAAAAAAATTCAAAATCCCGCCGATATAATCAGTAAGAATCTACCTTTATAAAAAAGCGAGGAACAAGCCCATGAGAATCAACCACAACCTACAGTCACTGCGGGCTTTAAACAACCAAACAAAAATACTCAAGAAAAATGATACCTATTCAGCCAAAATCAGTTCCGGAATGGCTATCAATAAAGCCGCGGATGATGCAGCCGGTCTTTCGATCAGCGAAGGAATGCGGGCACAAATCCGTGGACTTGTGCAGGCTGATCGGAATATTCAGGACGCGGAGTCGCTGCTGCAGACCGCAGAAGGAGTGCTCGGCGGTACAAGTGAACTTTTGCAGCGGATGCGTGAACTGACAATCCAGGCACAGAATGATACATTGACGCAGGACGACCGGATGATGATCCAGAGTGAATTTCGACAGCTGCAGCTGGCTGTGGACGGGTCACCGGAAGAGGCGACTTGGAGCGGGATGTCGGTTGTCGACATGCATGAGCCGGTATTCAGCCAGATTGAAGGGAATCGCCACTTTCCAGGCGGGGTCCGGATTATTGAAGGATATAATGATGATTTGGAAATTACGATAGACGGTGTATTGAAAACATTGAAGATTGCAGAAGGGACATATGAACCGGTCGAAGTGCTGGTGGATTATTTGGATGATGTGATGATGGAACTTGATCCGAATATTATCATCCATTTGACGGAAGATCGGACGCTTTCGATTCAGGCGGAGAACCATGCCTCCATTGATCAGATTTCAGGCGGTGCTTCTTCGCTGTTCTATGAATATGAACTGGGCCGGCCTCCAGGTATGATTGTCGGTGTGACGAAGTATCAAGGCGGGGAAGTGAAAAGTATTCCGGGGGTCAGTGATGAGTTGACACTGTATGTAGGAAGTGACCGCCAGTATACGATTACATTTCCTCCGGGAACGTACTCCAGGCAGGAAGCCATAGATGAAATCAACCGGCAGCTCGTTGCCAAAGGCGAAAATGATGCGAAAGCAGAGGCATACGGCGAAGAGAGGATAGCTCTTGTCTCGAATAAATACGTCATCACCGGATTAGGCGGCAATATGATCGAAATCGATAACATTACCTCCATTCTGTACGATAACCGGAAAAAAGGTTCAATTACAAAAACACAGGCTGCTGTCAGCGGGTATAAGGATTTGACTGCCGGAGTGCAAATCGAAAAAGGTGTTAACGACCGTCTTACATTCTATAGTTCAAGTACCAGGTCCCCAAACAATTAAGAATTATAGAGTGATGGGAAGATGATGATGTTGAGAATTAACCATAATTTATCGGCGCTTAATACATATCGAAATCAGCAAATGAATACCTCGAAAATTTCCAAGTCGAATGAAAAACTGTCATCGGGACTACGAATCGGCAAAGCGGCTGATGATTCGGCCGGCCTGGCGATATCAGAGAAAATGCGGGGGCAAATCAGAGGTTTGGAGAAGGCAAAGCAGAATATTACAGATGGTCTGTCGTTAGTTCAGACTGCGGATTCTGCATTAGGAAATATTAATGATCCTTTACTGGTCCGGCTGCGTGAGCTTGCTGTTCAGGCAGCAAACGATACATTAACCGCCCAAGACAGAGAAAAAATTCAAATGGAAGTGGAAGAGCTTCTCAGCGGGATCGATCAGATTGCCAATCATACGGAGTTTAATACAATTCCCTTGCTGAACAGGACTAATGAGTTATCCGGTGCTGAAGAGGTCTCCATCATTAACGGTTCTGAAAAACAGCTTACTTCAACAACAGACTATAAGCGAAGGTACCAGGTCCCCACACAATTCAAACACAATTCACTAATCAAAATCACAAGTTTCTTGAAAACAATAAGTCACCAACTGACTAACAGATAATCCGGTCTGCTGCCGGATCATAGCTAAAACTTCGCGATGAACTTCAGAGATAACAATTTGATAAGCAGCAGTCTCAACAGCAACTCCTGAGACTTGCTGAAATATATTAAAAATAGTTAGTTGGCAAACGGTCTTCTTTTCAGCACAAAGTAAGGTGTTCAGCTTATCCAACTTTTCATTAATCTCCGCTGTTGGTTTAGAAATCTTGATGGAAGCAGGCAAATACACGGTTGTTCTCTTGGCAATCGGCCGCAGAGGCATTTCAACTGCTGCTTTTCTGTCCATTGCGTCATGCATCCAGGGGGAAGTGAGCTGCAGAAAGTAGATAATTTGAAGTTGGTCATATAAAATCAAGCGGTTTTGGCCATCGGTTGTGAATTGCAGTCTGAATTTATGAAAAAGCAGGGCAATCAGCTGCCGGTTTTCTTCTGCAGAAAAACTATCCGTTGATAAGATGATTTTTGTCATTTTCCCGTTGGTTACTTTTAAATGCCCATCGTCTTGATACCACCAGGACAGTGCTTCTTCGTTTAAGAATTCATTCAGAAAATCGAATGGGACTACTTTTTTGCCGGAAGGATACCAGGTGTGATAGAGATCGGTAATCCAGTCATGGGTCCTTGACTGTACTGTATAACACTCCGAAAAACCTCTCGACAGACGCGGATCGATGACTTTCTTATACGCAGGCGGCGACAGTGGCAGAAAGTCATTCAGCTGCTCATAGCAATACGCCGACCAGCCAAAATCCTCAGCCCGGTGAATAAACTGAAACCTCGGTTTTCGATTCGCCTGTTTGGTGATACAGCCATCCCCCAGAAGCTTCCCACACATACGGGAATAATATGCTTTGTTTTCTTCCACAGTTACTCGCTCCCTTTGACAGAACGTCTATTCCTATTATCTTATCATATCTGGATGATTCCCTCTATACTATCCGGCAGTCAGTCTGGTAGATAATTGGTTTTATTTGCCGATATAAAAGATAAGATAAACAGCAGAGGAGGCGGCAGCCATGCATGAAGAACAGCGTAAAAATGAATTGGAAAACTTGAAACAGCAGCTAGAGCACGTAAAGCAGCAGGATCGTATACTTGCCGAGATTGAGATGAGGCTGCATAAGATGAAGAGGATTGCGGAGTACGCGGCGGGACACAGGCTGTCACGTGAAGAGAGCGTTGTGCTGAACAGACAGGTGGAGGAGCATCAGGCGGCGATTTGGTCATTGGAGGGGTATTTGGATTGATTCCGGTTACTAAAAAGTTTTAAGCCCCTCGCCATAGTATTCAAGCACTTGAATATAAGCAGATAATCAATTAGGTGACTGCATGTCTAAAGATCCCCAACTTAGCTGAATTGTCTGAAATAAGAATTAGGGGGTGAATCGTTCACCTGTAAAGCGATTGTTTACATGCAGGTTAGGACCTGCCGAGTCAATAGCGATGGTTTTAGTTCCCCACACTTCAAATACGCTTCACTGCCCAAAACCATTATTTGATTATTGCATACGAATTGAGCCACCTCTGCGGAGTTTTGAGCCACGCAGTGCGGACGATAGAGCCAGTGAATGCGGATATGAGAGTCACCCTGCTAATTAAATGACCTTCTGTATAATGAAAATTGCATGCGTACAGGCATGACAATTTGATTATACAGGAGGTTTTTTTATGGTTAATTGTCGTAAAATCCTCGAACTGTATTTCGACGGAATCAGTCAGCGCACGATTAGTTCAAGCACTGGTCATTCTCGAAATACGGTTTCCGATGTCGTTCGCCGGGCTAAGCAACACGGCTTGGAAAGTTTGAACGACACGACGACCAACCGATGGTTGGAGGAGCTTCTATTTCCCGAAAAGCAGGCAAGTGAAAAGGGGTACTTCCCTGTCGAGTGGGAGAAAGTGCATAAAGAGCTACAAAAAAAGAATGTCACACTGGCTTTATTACATCATGAATATGCGGTGGAGGCGCGTGAAGGTGGAAAAATCCCTTACGCTTATCGGACGTTCTGCGAACAGTATGGAAAATACGCGAAGAAATACAAATTGACTATGCCTATTCGAAGAAAGCCAGGCGAAATCATGGAAGTGGATTGGGCGGGTTCTACCCTGCATGTAACCGATCGCTATACAGGAGAACAAATTCCCGCCTATGTCTTTATTGCGACCTTGCCTTACAGCCAATTCAGCTATGTTGAGGCATTTTTGGACATGAAGTCACCTAATTGGTTGTCTGCCCACATACGAGCGTATGAATATTTTGGTGGGGTTCCTGAGACTCTGGTGCCTGACAATCTGAAAACAGGCGTAATTAAAGCTCATCGAGTAGAGCCTCTTCTCAATGAAGCCTATCGAGAAATGGCAGATTACTATCGGACAATTATTGTGCCCAGTCGTGTTCGGAAACCAAAAGATAAAGCCAGTGTAGAAGGAACTGTTGGATTCATCTCACGCCAAATTATTGCCTCTTTACGAAACTGTCAATGTTTTCATTTAGACGATTTGAATCAACGAATCCACAAAAAATTGGAAGAAATCAACGAAATCGATTTCCAAAAACGTCCGGGGTCACGGAAAAAGGTATTTGAGGAAGAGGAGAAATCTCACCTTCAGCCACTTGCTCCAACCCGTTACAAACTCGCGGAATGGAAAACAGCGAAAGTTCAACTGAACTACCACATCCAAGTTGACCGCATGTATTATTCCGTTCCGTATGAATATGTCCGTGAACAGGTCGATGTGCGACTATCCGCGGCTCTACTTGAAGTGTACTTTAAGGAAGTGCGAATTGCATCTCACAAAAGGCTACGTGAGGAAGTGGGCCAGTTCTCGACGAACCCAGATCATATGCCCGATCATCATCGATCCTATCTAGAGCACACTCCAGAGAATAATCAAAAATGGGCAGAGTCCGTCGGACCTTCTATGGGTCGGTTGGTTGCCCATATCTTAAAGCAAAACCCAGAAAAGAAAGCACTTACGATTCTAAGTTCGTTACGAAATTTATCAACCAAGCATACAAATGATGTGCTGGAGACTGCAACCCAAACATTATTGGAAGTCTCTACTAATCCGACCATACCTGTGTTAAAAGGGATTTTAGACAGGAGAAATACGAAAAATTCAAAAAGCAACGAAGCAGTCATTCGCCATGAAAATCACGGCTTTACCCGTGGTGCTAAATACTTTGGAGGGGAAAGAATATGATGAACCAAGAAACGCTACGTAAATTAACCGAAATGAAAATGGTGGCTATGGCAGAACTATACCACCAACAAAGCGAGAACAAAGACTATCAAGCAATGGATTTTGATGATCGTTTCAACCTCCTAGTTGACTATGAATACGATCGTCGAAAATCCAACCGATTAGAACGATTGATTAAACAAGCTACCTTTGAAAATCCAACAGCAGCCGTTGAAGATATTGAATATCATCCAGATCGCAAGCTGGACAAAAACCTCATCTTAGAGTTGGCTACTGGGAACTATCTACAGAACCACCACAACATTATTTTAATGGGTGCATCAGGGAACGGAAAAACATGGATAGCCAATGCATTTGGCATTCACGCCTGTCGTCAGTTTTATAAAGTGAAGTATATTCGCTTACCAGAATTACTGGATGAATTAGCTGTAGCGAAATATGAAGCCGATGGCAGCTTCCGCAAACTTATTCAAAAATATAAGAAGTTCGATCTCTTGATTCTAGATGAATGGTTACTGACAGAGCTTTCAGAAGAGCATGCCCTTCATGTTTTAGAAATCATTGAATCAAGATTAAAGCGCACATCCACAATATTCTGTTCCCAGTTCTCACCCGAAGGGTGGCACTCAAAGTTAGGACAGGCACAGATAGCAGACGCAATTCTCGACCGCATCGTGCATGATTCCTATAAAGTCCTAGTTGATGGAGAAGTTTCTATGAGAGAACGTCATGGTTTAGGGGGGAGGGTATGATTCCAGAGGAAGTAGAAAATCGTATCGCTATTTATTTTCTGTATAGTTATTTGCCTACTGAAATTATGGAGAAAGTGGAAGGTGGTTTACTAACTCGTTGCCTGGAGGTCGAAGATGATGAACAACTAGATATGGATGAATTGGTTTTATGGGCTATCCACGTGATAGACGATGAACTAGATCCTTCATAATTATGATAACAACCGTAAACAGCCCTAGAAACCGATGTTTCTAGGGTCGTTTCTACCGCTTCGCCTAATTGATGGCTCTCGACTCCGCCTTTACTGGCTCTATTAACCGCATTCAGTGGCTCAAAACTCCGCACTAGTGGCTCAGTCTGTCCGCAATACTCACATTATTTTTACTTTTTTGTTTAGCTTGCATGCAGCCATACGATTTACAACACAAAGGTTGCTGATGTTAAATGGGAAATCAATTAGCTGTGTTAATTTCCATTCGTATCTCCAAATTTCTTTCCCGATTTCCTGATAATATTATTTACTAAGCTCTGTAAAAAATAAATGGCAACAGTAAAATTTATCCTCTTCTATCCAATATAATACCTACCAAGCTATATAAATAAAGAAATAGTAAACGCTTACTAGGGAACATACGCAGGAAGAAGGCAGACAATGATTATCAAGAATGGCACGTTTGGTTATCAGAGAAACATGAATCAGGCCAATGAGCGTTTAGAGAAAGCAATGGGAAAACTGTCGAGCGGGAAACGTATTACATCTGCTGCGGTTGATGCGTCAGGGCTGGCGATCAGTGAAAAGCTGCGCGCGCTTCAGCGGGGACCACAGCAGGCACTCCGCAATGTGCAGGATGCGCAGTCTCTTGTGCAAACAGCGGATGCCGCGATGCAAGAGTTAACAGATGTTGTCCAGAGGATCAGGGAGTTGACGATACAGTCGATGAACGGCACGAACACAGATGTACAGCCGGATCCCGATTCAGCAGATACGCTTATTATTCAGAATGAGATTGATGAGCTGAAGAGGAATTTACGAGATATTGTACATAATACGGAGTTCAATACGCATAAAGTGCTGACGAATACAGTGCCCGGGGAGTATGTATACGCGGACCGCAACGTGTCGGTTGATCGTTCTGCCAGCACAGTCACTTCTTCGGCAAATGCAGTGACTGGTGGGAATACAGTGAGTACGGAACCAACTGTATATACGAGGCACGAACCTGTGTCGTCATTATCTCAAAACGTCAATGAAACGTTTTTATCTTATCCGCCGGACAGCGTGAAAATGACGACGGTGATGGATCATAAGCCACAATGGTCGACGGACGGCAATACGATTGTTTTTCAATCAACGAGAGATGGTAAGCTATACAGCGTGGCTGCAGACGGCAGTTCGGATCCTGTGGAAGCAGATCCACAGCAGGCGACAGCGGCGTCTCGTAAGGTGGCGGGTGATTACCGTCTGGAAGTGGTCAATTCACAACTGCAACTTCAAAAACGTACGGCTGGCAATTGGGCGATGGAGCGCACGTATGGGAACTTTAACTTATCAGACGGCCTTCAGGGTTATAACTTTGCGCCAGGTGTAGATCAGCAAGGGAATCTGTCGTTTGCTTTTTCTGATACAGACGGTAATATTTCGAAAGTGGTAATCAACACTCAAAATGGCAGCGTTAGTTCACCCGTTACGATTATCCCGAATACGGATAAGCTGAATCTTCCGCCGCTCCGCAATACCATCACTTTGGAAAGTACGCCGGATCTGTATAGGATGAATGAAGCCGATGCTTCACTAGTAGTGCATAAAGTGACAGACAGTGGTCCGCAGAAGCTTACATATTGGGATGGCGCGGGCGAGGAGCCGGAAACGGGATATTACACAGTGAATGGCAATCAAATAACATTTCATAAGGGTGCGATCATTGGGTTTGATCCTGACAGTGAGGACGATGCGCAAGATTACTATACGATTGAGCATGTAACGGGCAACGGCTCGGCTTTCCATTCAGAAACCATACCTTCGCAAGCTCAACTGTATAATGTTCATGGTGAGCCGGGTCCGATGTCTCTAAGAATCACAGTTGGTGGCAGCACGGTTGCCAAAGAGCAGTTTTTATCCGAACGTCCCGCCGATCCAGAGAGTACAACCGGTGTATATATCGACAAGACGAACGGCAGAGTGGAGTTCTACGGCGAATTGCGGCCTGCCTATAATCAGACAGTCACAATCAATTATGTACCGGACAGTGATGCAGATCGGAGCGTGCAGACGCATGTCCTGCCAAGTGAAATTGACACATACAATTTGAATTCCAATGATCCCTCTCTACCGAAATCATTGAAAATCTATGTAGGAGGCAAGGAGATAGGCTATGATGCTTCGAAGACTGATGGCTATACTTACGACCACCTGACCCGCCGTATCAGTATTTACGGTAACAGCCGGCCTGATGTGTCTAAGGGAGAAAGTATTCGTTATGAATTTATTGAAGACCCAAGCAGCACGAGTAAAGAAGTGTACGGTATTCCGCTTGGCGCGACAAAGCCTGAAGTGTTCAATCTTGGAGATGCCAGCGCGCCGAATTCGATACGGGTTTTCCGCGGAAATGAAGAAATCAACTATTCGGCGACGGATGGCTTTCAGTACAATGCCATTACGAACACCATCGAGTTATTTGGAAATAGCCGGCCAAATGTTGGAGACAATTACAGTGTCCGTTTCGTGGCGGTTCCTGCCGATCCGGTGAAACACGATGATAAGCTTGAAATTCCGCTCGCAGGCACACCAGAATTGTATAATGCGGATAGTCCCGGCTTCCCGTCGACGTTAAAAGTAACAATTGGCGGTAGAACAATTGCCTATGATGAAACGAAGCAGAACGGCTACTTCTATAATAGGGATACTAACACAATTGAAGTGTATGGAAATAGCCGGCCGGACGCAAATGACTTCACATTGACCTCGCCGAGTATTTCCGTAACGTATGCGACAGAGACAGGATCGGTGAACCTCTACAATAATTCCTACGATATCCGTCTTGCTGCCGATGCTTCATCTTATGGAATCGAAGACGACGGTCATGTGAAAGGCTTGAAAGTATTCAAAAACATGCAAGAAATACCGCTTAGTGCTGAAAACGGCTATACGTATAATGCAGAAACAAAATTAGTTTCCCTGCATGGTAGCTATCGTCCTAGCGCAAATGACGCTGCGAATTCTATCAGAATTTATTCAGTACCGGAATCTGCCTTGACTCGAACAGTGCCGGCTGGTTCCACAGTCCATAAAGTATTCGTGGACGGAACGGAGATCCTGCCGGCAGAAGATGAACATGGAGATGGATATGTAATTGAAGAAGGAGCAGTGAGGCTGGTAGGGAATGCGAGACCAGACACAGTATTTGGGAAAATAAGTTACAAAATGGAGGTGCTCTACACCGAACCACTCAGCATGGAATTGCCTATAAATCCACTGCTTACAGATGATAATTCCTACTGTGACCACGAAACTGGAACTGCATTGCCGGATTCTGAAATAGTACCGGACTCGCAAGTCATTCGGCTGAATGGAGAGATTCTGTCCCGTGACCAATATAAAATAAGCGGGAACCGTGTGACATTAATTAATGACAAAGTTAACCTTACAGCTGGCAGCCACACGCTGAGCGCCGACTATCAGATACGTCAAGGTATTCAGTACGCGGACAACTCCTACACTTTTCAAGTTGGCGGAAATGCTGGCAATCAGCAGGTACTGAAAATTGCCTCATTCGATAACATGCTGGAGGATATGAGCGCCATCTGTGTCCGGACAGCAGAACACGCGGGAAAAGGTCTGGAAATCATCGACCGATCCATGAACTTCATACTTGGTGAGCTGGGCAACATTGGAGCTGCGGAAAACAGTTTAGAGCATATCTCGGCAAACTTAAGAGTCGGGGAAGAAAGCTTGACAGCTGCGTTGAGCAGGATAGAAGACGTAGATATGGCGAAGGAATTGATGAACAGTACGAAGCAGCAGATGTTGCTGCAAGTGGGACAGACTTTGGCTGGGCATGAGAAGCAGAGGGCTGGGAGTGTTTTGGAATTGTTGCGGTGATTTGTTTGTAATGTGTGGCAATACCAAATTAAGTTATTTGACCTACTACACAATCATTAGACGTCACTTTCCTTGTCGCACACAAGGAAAGCGTCTTGGAATTGTTTTAACTATTCGTGTAGGTGTCTTTAATTAAGGCACCAGGTCCCCAAACAATTCACTGGTTAATATCATAACTCCCTTCAAAACAATAAACCGTTAACTGACTAACAGATACCCCTGTCTGCTGACGAAGCAATCCCAAAACTTCGCGTGAGTATCAGAAATGAAAGTTTGGAATCATTTGGATTGATTATTTATCGGAAAAGACCGATATACAAATTAGGAAGGTTGGAAATGTGAATGAAAAATTACTATTACCAGTTTTTTAATCGAAGTAGCAAATACTTTGCCTAAATACTTTGTAAGGTATTCAGTAGTGATTATCTTTTAATTCTTAACTTGCTAGTTAGCAGAGTGTATAGGAATCTAAAGTGTTCTCAGATTACCGTATAGAATTTGTTTTTTTACTATTTATCTGTATAATAATGATGAAACATCGTTCCACAATGAGGAACTTGGGAGGTAAATAAATGAAGGAAACGGGAACTGTACAATCAGTAGATAGAGCATTGCTTATCTTGGAAAAACTTAAAGATACACCAAAAGGTCTGGGCGTTACTGAGCTGTCAACGGAGCTGCATGTATCGAAGAGTACTGCGCATCGGTTACTTACGTCATTGCTAAAAAAAGGGTTCGTACGGCAGAATTTAGAAAACCAAAAATACATGCTTGGCTTGAAGCTGATTGAATTCGGTCAGACGGTTACTGATCATCTGGATATCCGTAGCGCAGCATCAGGACATCTTCGGCGTCTTGCGGAGAAGGTAGGAGAGACGGCTCACCTAGTGATTAGGGAGCGGTCGGAAATTGTGTATATTGATAAAATTGAGAGCTCTGCCACAATCCGAATGTTTTCAAACATTGGAAAACGTGCGCCTATGCATTGCACTGGGGTTGGTAAGGCTATTCTTGCCTTTTTGCCCTATCAGGATATTGTTGCGATTGTGGAGGAAAAAGGATTAGAGAAATTCACATCAAAAACTATCATTGAGCTTGATGCACTGTTTGAACATTTAGAGATGATCCGAAACAGAGGTTACTCGATAGATGATGAAGAACATGAACTGGGTATTAAATGTGCGGCCGCTCCCATTTTAAATTATAAAGGTGAAGTGATTGCAGGCATAAGTGTAGCAGGTCCTATTATGAGAGTAAGCGAGGAAAAGCTGGGGGAAATGTCGAGAGAGGTACTTAAAACGTCGAAGGCAATTTCTATGGATTTAGGCGGAGCAATTTAAAAACATTAATTTTGAATTGACTTTCTTTTAAGTTTAGCCGTATAATCAATTTAAAGTAATTGAATGAAACGTCGTTCCCCAATAAGGAACGACTAAAAAATAATCATTTAATGAAACGATGTTCCGTGGTAAGGAACGAATAGGAGGGGTAGAATGAATTCAATTATAGATAGAATAACTAATGAAAAGATTGTAGCTATTATCCGAAGTCAGTCATCGGAAAAATTGGTGGAAACTGTCGAGAGTCTTTATAAAGGAGGGATCCGGACTGTCGAGATCACAATGAATACTCCTGGAGCCTTAAAAGGTATAGAGAATGTGAAAGCGCTTTATCCTGACTTGGTAATAGGGGCAGGTACGGTTCTGGATTCAGAAACAGCTGTAATGGCAATAAATGCAGGTGCGAATTTTCTATTAGCCCCTACGCTTTCCTTGAAAACTATTGAAGCTTCAAACCGTTACGATGTCCCTTTGATCCCCGGAGTCTTCACACCTACAGAAGCTCTAACGGCTTATGAGCATGGTGCCAAAATGGTTAAAATATTTCCTATTCGGAATTTAGGTCCGGGTTTTCTTAAAGATCTTAATGGTCCGTTGCCGTTCATTCAAACGATGGCGGTTGGCGGAATTTCTGTTGAAAATGCCAGAAGCTATCTAAATGCGGGGGCATCATCTCTGGGTATCGGCAGCTCACTTGTGGACAATGAATTGATACGGACAGGCAATTTTGAAGAAATTCAGCGGCGGGCTTCCAAATTTGCAGAGTTGGCGCGCGAAGTATAAACAACATGATGATTACAGAAATGCGGTGATGTAATGTATACAATCCTTATTGATTCGGGAACAACCAACTCACGGATCAGATTGATTGAAAGTGGCAATAACTTAATAAAAGATTTGGAAAAAGTTCGTATTGGTGTCCGGAACACAGCGATTGAGGGAACAAATGAAGGCTTGAAAAATCATTTGCACGAAGGTATCTCAAATCTGCTGGAAAGAAATAATTTACGTGTGTCTGATATTGAGTATATTGTGGCTTCAGGAATGATTACTTCCAAACTGGGTATTCTTGAGGTGCCCCATCTGATTGCTCCTGTTACAGCAGAAGACTTTGCAAAGAATTCCCAAGTTAAAATATTGCCCGAGTTTTTTAATATTCCTTGTATTTTTGTACCTGGAATGAGCAACTTTGCGGCAAATGCCACCGCTGCTATTGAGCAGATTAATCAATTCGATGTAATGCGCGGAGAAGAAGTGGAATCTGTTGGTTTATTAAATCAATTGGATTTATCCGGAAAAGGTATTTTGGTGCTGCCGGGCTCTCATACGAAGTTTGTGATGGTAGATCAAAATCGCACATTAACTTCCTGCTTATCTACATTAGCCGGCGAAACATTGATGGCAATTCAAAAAGAAACGATATTATCTGATTCGATTAGTCCCGAACTGGTTCAGTCAATTGATGAAAGTATGTTGCTGAAAGGTTTCAATGCAGCAGAAACGTATGGTCTTACCCGAAGTTTTTATCATATCAGACTACTAGAACTTTTCGCAGATTCATCAGACAATCAAAGAGCTAACTATTATGCGGGCGCAGTAATTCATGAAGACTTAAAATCTCTTTTGAGCCATGCCAGTCAAGATATTGAATGGGTAGTAGTTGGCGGCTCAGATCCGCTGAGAAGTTTATTTACCGTTCTGCTGAAACATGTAGGCAAAAGATGGAATGTAATAGAAGCAAGTGATTCGCAGGTCGAATATTCTTTGGTGCTAGGCGCACAGGAAGTTGCGAAGAGAATAGACCAAAATTTATTGAAGGAATCAAAAAATCATATATAATCAGGGAGGTAATTGTATGAAAAAGAGTATGAAGTATATTGGATTGTTTATTATTTCAGTATTAATGCTGGCAATCGCAGGATGTGGAAATGACAAATCGGACAATGCAGGCGGAGGATCGGATTCTGGCGATAAAACAGATTATCCAACAAAGTCCATCACGATGATTTCACCAACTTCAGCCGGTGGTGGCACAGACGCTACTGCACGAGCTTTAGCAGCTGACGTTGAAAAGCATTTAGGACAACCTGTCGGGGTAGTCAATAAACCAGGCGGCAGTGGTTCTGTCGGAATGACGGAAGGCGCCAATGCGAAACCGGACGGCTATACGGTGACTATGGTTATTGCAGAACTTTCTATGCTTGAACATATGGGTGTTTCTACATTGAACCAGGATCAGATGAAAGCCGTTGCCATGATCAACCTGGATCCTGCGGCACTTACAGTTCCTGCTGATGCACCTTATGATACGCTGGATGAATTCATTGATTATGCAAAAGAACATCCTGGTGAACTTCAGGTCGGCAACGCCGGAACAGGGTCTATCTGGCATGTAGCAGCTGAAAGCCTGGCTAAAAATGCGGATATCGAATTAAATCACGTGCCCTTTGAAGGAGCTGCACCTGCTGTAACAGCTTTGGTCGGTGGACATGTAGATGCGGTGACAGTCAGTCCAGCAGAAGTAAAAACTCAGTTGGATGCAGGAAACTTGAAAACACTTGCAATTATGTCTGATAAGAGATCAGATATTATTCCTGATGTTCCTACTTTCGCTGAAGAAGGCCATGAAACTGAAACAATTGCTACTTGGAGAGGAATCACTGTACCTAAAGATACACCGGATGAAATTGTTGAAACACTTCAGGATGCATTTTTAAAAGCAGCGGAAGAAGAAGACTTCAAAAAGTTTATGAGCAGCAATGGATTGGGGATTGAATTGAAGAAGGCGGATGAGTTTACAGCGTTTATGAATGAGAACTATGATTACTATAAAGAAATGTTTGCAGAGTTAGGTTTGAGTAATAAATAAAGATTGGGCTCCCCAATCTTTATTTTTTCACTACTTATATAGAAGTGAGGTGTGCGGCTATGAAGATTCCGCATATAGTGAGTGGGATTATTTCTATTTGTTTAGGCAGCTTGTTTTACTATTTGACTCTGGACTTTCCTGAGCCGAATGCGGCAGATACGGGAGCAGCGTTCCTCCCAAGGATCTATTGTGGATTATTAATTCTTTTTGGAGTTATCTTATTAATCCAAGGACTGCGTGATCGGACCAAGGAAACCGCGAAGGGCTTCCAAACAGTTAAATATGCATTAATTACGATGGTCATTGTACTTATGTATATATTGATCATTCCTTATATAGGTTTTTATATAGCTACAGTTTTCACTATTTTTGGATTGCTGTTTTTTTCTAAAGTGCGTAAGACAATTACGTTGGTAAGTGTTCCTATAGGGGCGGTTCTATTTATATTTCTAGTGTTTGAAAAACTATTGAAAGTTACGATTCCTTTGGGATCTTTATTCTCATAAAAGGCGGTGATTACATGAGTTTATTAATGGACGGTATAGTTAATATTCTTCAATGGGATGTTCTTCTCTTTTTAACTTTTGGCACTTTGCTAGGTATCATTATCGGGTCTCTCCCCGGTCTGACTTCGACTATGGGAGTCGCACTGATGCTGCCTTTGACATTCGGAATGGAAGCGGTTGCGGGGATTTTATTACTGATCGGAGTCTATTTCGGTTCGGTATACGGCGGTTCGCTGACTGCCATCCTGATCAATACTCCCGGTACACCAGCGTCAGCCGCTACGGTAATTGACGGATACCCGCTTACTCAAAGAGGGAAGGCGCAAAAAGCGCTTACAGTCTCCACGCTGTCGTGTGCGATTGGCGGTATCATTAGTGTTATTGTACTCATTTTTGTTGCACCGCAATTGGCTAGTTTCGCTTTAAAATTCAGTGCGCCTGAGTCCTTTGCTTTGGCGCTGTTTGGCTTGTCAATCGTATCGAGTATTGCGGGAGACTCACTTGTAAAAGGGTTGATGGCCGGTACATTGGGACTGCTGATTGCTTCAATCGGACTGGATCCTATTGGAGGCTTTCCGCGTTTTACATTCGGTATGTCGGAACTGTCTTCCGGTATTAATTTCATCCCCATCATGATCGGGTTATTTGCAGCATCAGAAGCTTTTAAATCAATGGAAGACATTTTCACTGAAAATAAAGTACAAGTGACTATCGATAAGGTTAAATTAAAGTGGTTGGAATTTAAAGGGCTAATCGGTACCATTTTACGTTCTTCCGGTATTGGTACATTTACTGGAATGATCCCCGGAGCAGGAGCAGATATTGCAGCTTTCGTCGCTTATAATGAAGCGAAACGTTTTGCAAAAAACAAAGACGAGTTTGGAAAAGGAGACCTGCGCGGTGTAGCAGCACCGGAAGCAGCGGGAAACAGTGTAACAGGCGGAGCAATGATCCCTTTATTAACTTTGGGAATTCCCGGTGACGCGGTTACCGCAGTTTTACTGGGAGCGCTTATGGTACAGGGGCTGCAGCCCGGCCCTATGTTATTTGAATCAAATGGCCCTGTTGTCTATACATTATTTGTCGGCATGCTGCTGGCAAATGTGCTGTTATTAGTTTTCGGGCTGCTTGGTATTCGCCTGTTCACTAAGGTACTGTTAATTCCTAAAACTATACTCACTCCGTTAATTCTCATGCTATGTGTAGTAGGCGCTTATTCTTTAGGTAATAATTACTTCGACGTAGTAATCATGTTTATTGCGGGGGTAGTGGGTTATTTCTTTAAACGTTTTGAGATTCCTGCATCACCTGTCATCCTGGGATTAATTTTAGGGCCGATGCTGGAGAGTAATTTCAGAAGAGCGTTGGTCATGTCACAGGGAGACCTGAGTATTTTTTATACGAGACCGATTACAGTTGTTCTCTTGATAATTGCAGTTATCACAATGTTTACTCCGTTATTTAAAAAGTTTTTTAAAAAATCATTAGGAGGAGTATAAATGAAAATTACCAGCTTTGAATTGTTTCAGGTGCCTCCCAGATGGTTATTCCTCAAGATCGAAACTGATGTAGGAATCGTCGGCTGGGGAGAACCTGTCGTGGAAGGCAGGGCACATACTGTGAAAGCATGTGTGGAAGAATTGATGGAATATTTAATAGGTAAGGACCCCATGAATATAGAAGATCATTGGAACAAATTATACCGTTCCGGCTTTTACAGAGGCGGTCCTATTTTAATGAGCGCCATATCAGGAATCGACCAGGCGCTGTGGGATATTAAAGGGAAGTTTTTTAATGCGCCGGTCTATCAGCTGATGGGAGGAGCATGCCGGGATTCTATTAAAGTATATTCCTGGATCGGTGGAGACCGTCCTTCAGATGTGGGAGTGGCAGCCAAATCTGTAGCGGATGCCGGCTTTACAGCTGTGAAGATGAATGGAACGGAAGAATTGCAGTATATTGACACATTCGAAAAAGTGGATCAAGTATTGGAAAGAGTAGCTGCAGTTAGGGAAGCAGCAGGGAAATATATAGGGATTGGTATTGATTTCCATGGACGGGTACATAAGCCGATGGCAAAAGTTCTTGCCAAAGAGCTGGAGCAGTTCCGGCCGATGTTCATCGAAGAACCAGTACTCACAGAGAATCTGGAAGCTCTTAAAGAAATCGCCCGCCATACTGCAATTCCAATTGCAACAGGGGAAAGAATGTATTCCAGATGGGATTTTAAAAATATTCTGCAGGACGGATATGTAGACATTATCCAGCCCGATTTGTCCCATGCTGGAGGGATTACAGAAGTAAAGAAAATTGCCGGTATGGCTGAAGCTTATGATGTGGCGCTTGCCCCTCATTGTCCGCTCGGGCCGATCGCTCTGGCAGCCTGCCTTCAAGTGGATGCAACATCCCATAATGCGGTTATTCAAGAACAAAGCCTGGGAATTCATTATAATAAAGGTAGTGACTTATTAGATTATATTACAGACAAATCTGTTTTTGACTATAAAGATGGATATGTTGCAATTCCTCAAGGACCTGGTCTGGGTATTGAAATCGATGAAGACTATGTAAGACAGCAGGCAAAGATCGGACATAACTGGAAGAATCCTGTGTGGAGACATAAAGACGGCAGTATAGCAGAGTGGTGACAGTTAAATAGGAGGAGGATATTCTATATGAAACCGAAAGTATTTATTGCGAAGCCCATTCCTAAAGAGGTAGAGGATTATATAGCAAAGCACTGCGAGTATAAAATTTGGAACGGGGAAGAATCGGTTCCTGAGAGTGAACTGCTGAAAGAAGTAGCAGACGTGGAAGGTCTTATGACTCCTAAAGGGGTAATTACGAAGGAGTTTTTAACACATGCGCCTAACTTGAAGGTTGTGAGTAATATTGCTGTCGGGTATGATGCGTTTGATACGGACGCCATGAAGGAAAGAGGAGTCATCGGCACACATACACCATACGTCCTTGATGATTCGGTCGCTGACTTGGTTTTGGGACTTATGCTTTCTGCTGGAAGAAGAATTGTGGAATTCGACCGCTATGTGAAAGAGGGGAAATGGGAAAAGACCTCGTTGGACGGTCCTGAATTTTATGGGAAAGATATTCATCACGCGACATTAGGAATAATCGGGCTGGGCCGTATAGGAGAAAAAATTATGAAACGGGCAAGCGCCGGATTCGACATGAACGTTTTGTATCATAACCGATCGCGTAAGCCTGAGATTGAAAACCAATATGGTGTCCTATATAGAGAGGATATGGATGATTTATTGAGGGAGTCTGATTATGTAGTCGTTATGCTGCCTCTAAATGAATCTACAACTCACATTATAGGTAAGCAGCAGTTTGAACTAATGAAAAATGATGCAATTTTCATTAATTGCTCAAGAGGTAAGGTAGTTGATGAGCAAGCGTTGATTTCCGCTTTGGAGAATCATGAAATATGTGCTGCCGGGCTTGATGTATTTGAAATAGAACCGGTAGAAAAAGATAATCCCCTGTTAAAGTTGAAAAATGTTGTCACATTGCCTCATATAGGATCCTGCACCCGTGATACTCGTTTCAATATGGCTATGAAAGCTGCGGAAAACATGGTAGCGGCCCTTACAAATCAAACCCCTCCAAACGTTGTGAGAGAACTGCAGGATTTAGTGTAATGAACTGAAGCTTTAGTGGTCTCATTTTGCTGGCGCCATTAAAGCTTGTATTTATAATTTGGCTGACACAATTACATATGTAGACGGTGCGATGGCATTCGTCCCGTATGTTGAGCAGGCTGGCGGAATACTGATAGATGTGCAGGCAGTGATACAATAGAAAAGTATCAAGCGGCCTTCCGTAATATTGGGCTCGAAGCCGGGAATGCAGTCTATACGATGTTCTACCAATCGCAAGGTGATCCGGCTCCATCGTATACGATCGGCGTGACGAATTTATCCGGTGGAGCTGTTATTGAGACAGGTAAAAATGACGTACTGAGTTTTAATGTGGATAAAATGGAGAAGAATATTACTCTGCCGGCCGGCGCTTATACGGCTGAGACATTGCTTGCTCAATTAAATCAGCAGCTGGATGCATAAAATGCGAATGTATCTGCGTCCTATTTTGAGGGACGCCTTAAATTAAGCAGCAAGGAAGTTGGACAAATTTCCATAGACGGATTCAGAGGGAATGCAAGAGACACGTTATTGTTCAAAATGGACTCTAGAACAGAAGATCCCAATTGGGCATTTCAAGTAGGTGCAAACAGCGGAGATCAGCTGTTCACAGACAAACCGAGGGTGTCTGCGAAGCTGCTTCGCGTGAATACGCTGATGGTGGATGATCCTGAAAGAGCCCTCAAAGCGTTGAAACGTTTGGATGCTGCACTGGCTAAAGTGACCAGTGAAAGATCCAGGATGGGAGCTGTTTCCAACCGACTGGGTCATTCTTTGAAGATCGCTCAGTCAACAGCGGAGAATTTGGTGCGGAGTGAGTCGAAAATCCGGGATGCAGATATCGCTAAAGAGATGATGGGGAAAGTGAAAAGCGATATCTTGATGCAGGCTAATCAGTTGGTATTGGCCAAAGCGAATGCTAATCCGCAGGGGATATTGGAATTGTTGAAGTGACTGTCTCTGTTTATCGCAGATCTTAAAAATTTTATTTGGTTTACTACGGCTTTAAAGTACCTGTATAAGAAACAATAACGTTTGTTTAAACATTCATGAAAACCGAAACAAACGTGAATAAATGAACTTTCACGTTTGTTTTATGTACAAGCACTTCTTACACCTTTTACAAACTATCACAAAGCCTTTTCAATTTAACATGGCAAGCAACTCATCAAACTCCACTAACCGATCTTTTTGGAATGCTTTGAAAAAATTTCTTGCTTTGGCTTGTGAAGTAATATCGTTTAAACAAACATATAAGTAAAAATCTAAAAGTGTGTTCTGTTCCAGTTTGAAATCCGGTTCTTGCTCTTTAAAGGTTGCCACGAATAATTGCTGATCATCAATCACTTCTTGAATGTCTAGGTCATTGCTGCAAATAATTCGGGCACTCAGAAGAAGTGCCGCAGCTATACAATGGATTTCTCCAAGATCACTTGTAGCTTTCAGTCGTCTGCCTTGCTGTTTCTTCTTCTCATCCAGTTCCCTGGATGCTTGCATGATTTGTTTTACGTACATTTCGTAGATTGTATAAAGTTCTTCTGAAAGAAAAGCTTCGTCATCGGGGTTAAACAAATGCCATCTACCTGAATCAATATACTTCTCCACTCTAGTTCTTACCGATGGATTCAACATTTTGTCCAATACTATCTGATGTATATGAATCTTCTCATATAAAAGATCGAGCCATTCAAAAACGTTTTCTTGTTTATAGGCATCTGCATAAAATAATATATTTGTGTCAATAAACACCTCACCCTTACGTTTCCTCATAATCTAAGCCCTCTTGTCTAAGTTCTTCGCTCATGGCAGAAGAAAAAATGGCCAACTTATTGCTGGCTGTTAATGGGTCCAGACCCTTCGCAACATGTTGAAGAACTTGTCTTTCGTACGCGGTGAATCGGATATCATGAACCGGGTAATCTAAAGGAGAAAAGGGAAGATGATATTTCTCTCTTAATTTAACCCAACTTTCTTCAGTATGTGTAATTTTGATTTGCTCGCCTATTTCTTCTATGCGTCTTTCTACTGTCTTATAGGGAGCAGAAGCTAAATCGCTGATGAAAAGAATGGCTTGTTCCTCATTCCAATGTTCTTTAAACTTTCTCCAAAGGGAAGTCAGCAGTGGTTTTGGCAGCATAATGCATGCGGCGAACCGATCTGCTGCACGTTCGTGATTGAAATCTTCATGCTGAATCTTGCTCGCATCTGATAGGTGCCATAGTTCATGTGCGGCAGTGAAATAACGGATCCGCAGAGGTTGCGACGTGTTCAAAACGACAAATTCCTCTCCTGATTGATGAGTCACAGCGGCGCTAAAAAATTTCGGATCAAGAATAGAACGGTAAATGATATGGGCATTTTCCGCGACAATTCGTTCAATTTGAGAACCTAAAAATATATCATAGCCAAACGTATCATCCAAGAATCTTGAGGCAAATGCTTCCGCGGTTATTTCAGCTTGCTTAGCGAGATTCATTCAGTCCACCTGCTTCATGGCCATATAATCTTCAATAGCAAAAAGAACGGAGTCGAAATCACGCTTTGATGTACGCGTGGTCAGATTTCCGCGAAATACTACTTCCAACGGGCTGTGTTGCACAGCTTGCTCTGCCAATAAATCTTCTACGCTTACCTGCAAAACTCCTGCGATTGCCACTAAACGTTCCGGTTTCATTACGCGGGTTCCTGATAGCATATGGCCTATTAGTGATTTACTAATGCCCGTTGCATCACTTACATCTTGATAGGAAATACCTTTCTCCTTTAAAAGAGTTTTAATCCGGGTTAGGACAAGTTCGTTAGTATTCATTACCAGTGCCCTCCTTTGTCTACAACTCATTATACAGTGATTTGTAGACGTCTACAAACTGTATTGTAGTATATGTGGAAAAAGGCTTCTTATCTGTGTAGTTGTACGAAGAAAAGAGCGATGAGTTGAATACTATCTATTTGAGATTTTGGCGTGCCTGTGCGTGAAACAAACGTATTTGCTTACACATTCACAAAAGTTCAAACAAACGTGAATAAGTGAACTTTCACGTTTGTTTTGTGTACAGGTATATTTCTTAGAAATAAAGCGAAGGCGCCAGGACCCCATACAAGGTACAAACACAATTGAACCTACAAAAAACTGTAATTAAAAACTACATATTGATAGCATACATGCTACTATAAAGGGAATACTATAATGAAGAGGAAATCAATATGACTAAACTTCCGTTATATAAAGTTATCTCTGTTGGAAATGTACAGAAATTCGAAGATTTATTGCTTAAAGAAGCAGAACAAGAAAAAAGAGTAGGAAAACCAGGACCGTGGTTAAAAGCTTTGACAACCTACGCAAGACAACATGAAGTTATCAGTCAGGAACCTCACCCTGATTACACAATTCCACCGGGTGAACAAGTGTTCAAAATTATTGAGAAGAATAGTGGGCGGTCGGATTTATACAGATGGGGTTTTCAAGGAGGCGCTACTGGCAACCATCGCATTATATACGCTATTCATAACTTTTCACAAGTGATTTTGCTTCATTACTTTAATAAAGACTATAATGGAGCAATAAAGTCTGCTGACATTGTGCCCGCTGAAAAATGTTATGAAGAGTATTGTGCCACAGATCCAAGTTTATACTAAGGAGGTTTTATTCATGGATGACTTTTATAAAAGATTTTCTGACGTGGTTGGAGAAGATCATGCTATAAAGACGAGGAAAGAAGGACAGATAGCAGTACAGTTGAGAAGGGAAAGGAAAAAAAGAAACCTTTCACAACAGGAATTAGCGGATTTAGCCAGATTACCCAAATCAACAATCGGAAGAATTGAGGCGGGTTTGACAAGTCCGAAAACAGATACATTAGCTCAGTTAGCAAAAACCTTAAACACGTCTTTTACTATTGGTAAAGCGAGTGAAGATGATAAAAACTTATACATTAAATCATAAATTGAAAACGTTTTGGAAATAGGACACCAGACCCTTGCACAATAAATTACTTGGAAATCTAAGTGAATTTATTGCATCAACAGACCGCAATCGAGGTGGATGGCCGCTCGCTTGTTGTGTAGACGGCAGCAAACACCTATTTTACATCTGCCGCGCTGCTGCTTTTGAGTGCGGCAGATAGTGTTTAACATAGAGAAAATTCGCGGAAAGGAATTCATTGTATATCATTTTCTTGTGAAAGTTTCAGAAGCTTTTCGTCGTGGGCAGCCAATTTGCTGAGGGTGAAGTTACTGGTTCTCTGGGTGTCTGACAAGTCTAAGCGGATACCGTCAACTTTTATTTCCAATCGATCAAAACGCTGATCCATTTGTTCAAAACGTCGATCCATTTGTTCAAATCGCTGATCGATTTGTTCGAAACGACGATCGATTTGTTCAAAACGAGAATCGAACTTCTGTTCCATTTCTTCTAACTTCTGATCTGTACGTTCACCGTGAAGCTGAATAGCATGTAAAATTTCTTTCAGGATTGTTTCTTGTTCCAATTTAATCACCTCCCTTAATTAGAATAGTACTAGCAATGGTCTGGAAAAACAAGTCTCGTGTTGAGTGCCAATGCATGGAACAATCGTGTTAGTTTCGAATGCTTGTCACCATACAAATTATCACGATTGACGGCTCTATTTACTCCTAATCTTTAGGGCTGATGTAAAAGGAGGATGTAAGTTTTCTTGCTTTCTCCATGTGTAGTTCACAATAATATTGGTAATCATTACGAAAGGTACCAGGTCTACACACAATTAGTCAGTCACAATCATGTTTGTTTAAACATTCAAGAAAGTTCAAACAAACATGAAAAATCAAACTTTCACGTTTGTTTTTTGCACAGGCACCTTTGATTAAAGGAATACATAATGAAAAAGTGATTCACCTATGGTAAGTTGGAATTAATTACGCATAGGGGTGAGCCGATGAATCTGGAAAACTTTGAGCAGCATATCAATGAGACGATTTTAGACAGAGGGCATGGATACTATATGGAAGATCTGGCTGAGCAGACGGATTGCATTGATGGTGAATATCGATTTCAGGTCTCCGGAAGCGACGTGTATGAAGTGATCGTCACGCTGGATGCGGCCGGTGAGATACTTTCTTCGTACTGTGATTGCCCGTATACATATGGACCGGTCTGTAAACATGAAGCAGCGGTGTATTTTGAACTGGCCGATCTGTTGGACAGCGCTGTTCCGAATAAAGATAAGCAGGAAGCGCTGGCAGACGTGCTGGATCAATTATCGAAAAATCAGCTGATCGAATTGATTGAGGATCTCGCCCGTCAAGATGACCATGTGAAGAACCGTATTTTAGTCAAATATTCAAAATTGGATGCTGCGCAGGAACGTCAGCGTTTTGCTGAGTGGATTCATTTGATTGTGCATAGGAATCAAGGGCGCAGAGGATTTATTGAGTACGGAGAGACGAGTCGGTTTGTCAGGGAACTGGATGAATGTCTGGTGGAAGTGGGGGAGTGTGCGGATGAAGTTTTGGCGCTCGATCTGGCTTTTCTGCTGCTGAATGAAGCGGTGAATGCATTTCAGTACGCGGATGATTCAGACGGAGATATCGGTATGCTGGCTGATGAAGTGGCGGAGTTGATTGAGAAAATTGTGGTAGAAGCATTGGAGACGGGTTCGGCGCAGCGTCAGATGCTGTTTGATAAACTCTTGTTGCAATGCGATCATCCCGTGTATAAAGATTGGGAGGAGTACCGGGCTGATTTGCTGAGAATCGGTATTCATTTTACGGATGACAGGGAGTACAGGGAAGCGCTGCAGAATAAGATTCGTGCCTTAATTGAGAAGACGGGTCCTGACCGTTCTTTGCGTTATTATTATGAAGGATTGCACAGGCTGTTGTATGAAATCATTGAACGGAATGGCAGTGCGAAAGAGGTGGTACAGTTTTTAGAGGAGTATCACTATATTTCATCGTTCAGGGAACTGTTGCTTGAGAAATATCTGGAAAATAAAGAATACCGCCGCGCTATTCAGCTGGCTTCGGCAGGTGAGCAGGCCGATCAGGAATTTGCAGGACTAGTGACGAAATGGAAGAAGTTCCGCTATGCTGGTTATAAGGGGCTTTCTCTGCGGGAGGAACAAGCTGTTTTGGCGAAGGAATTATTCCTAGACGGTGATTTTGATTTCTATCAGGAATTAAAGATGCTGTCTGCTGATCCAAAGCAGTCTTACGAACAATTAAAGCAAGAGTTGAAAGCAAAGGGAAACTGGAGATCGAAGGGTTTGTACAGGCAGCTGATTGAAGAAGAACATGACACGGCTGAACTGTTGGAATTTGTGAGGGAGAATCCGGAGGCAGTCGAAACCTATGCGAAGGATTTGATCGAGCTACATGAGAATGAAATTTTGAAGATTTATAAGGAGTACATACACGGGATTGCGAACCGTTCATCGAATCGCAAAGGCTATCAGCATGTGTGCGGAATTATATGGCGTTATGGCAAGCTTGCGGGAAAACAGATGGAGCTGGCAGTTGTGGATGAGCTGAGAAACAGATTTGCGAGGAAACCGGCGTTTATGGATGAATTGGGGAAGTTTTTGTAAAGTGCCTGTGCACGAAACAATCATGTTTATTTAAACATTCATGAAAGTTCAAACAAACGTGAATAAGTAAACTTTCACGT